>RHLJ01000003.1:0-300000 GCA_003712055.1 Balneola sp. | reverse complement strand
CTTTCCAGGGACATGTAGTGTTCATATCACTATTCGTAAAGAATTTCTCGTTTATAGATTCCGGTGGGAAGTAATGATTGTTTTCAATAGTAATAATGTCGTCACTTTCGGCCAGGACCTGGCCATTCCAAATAGCTTTCATGATTCTGATGTATTAATAAATAATTTCCATGCAAAAAGTCCCCAGGCAATAATCATAAGAAGTCCACCAATGGGGGTAATGGCTCCAAAAATTCCAATATTAGTAAGGCAGAGGGTGTACAGGCTTCCTGAGAAGATGACAATTCCGAAGATTAATGAAAGCCCCATAGCTTTGGTATCAACCATAAAGTGTTTTCCTACCAACACCATGGCAATAATGCCCAGGGAATTCCAAACCTGATAGCGAACGGCTATTTGCCAGGTATCTAGTCTTTCTAGTGTTAGGCGCCCCTCAAGTGCATGAGCACCAAATGCCCCAAGTGCGATAGCAAGCATCATAAGAAAACCAGCTAAAGCTATAGTTCTGCTCGGGCTCATCAGCCTTCAAACCCTATAACTTTATGAGCTCCGTCGCAGAAAGGTTTATTTCTGGAAGCTCCACAGCGGCAGAAACTCATTTTCTTCTTCGTATTAATCGTCTGTTCTTCTCCCTGGAGTGAATAGGTGCCCTCAATAACAAATGGAGCATTCGGAAGAACTCTGATTGATAATTCTCCTCCTGTTTCCTCGGTTTCTTCAAGCTTCAATCGTTCATCACTAAAAGAAGTATCAGCTTTGAATTCCGCCTTTATGTGTGAGTTATCGCAATAAGGTTTGTTCTGGGATTGTCCGCAACGGCAAAAAGCAGCCCTTGTTTCTGTGAAGGTAGTGCCATCCACTCCTTCAATTTTCATAGCGCCGTGAATATATAATGGACCATCCCCCTCAATTTTCAGCGAATTTTTTTCGGGAGCCAACTCACTTTGCCCACCATCTTTACGTTCAAACTGTAAAGCCCCGGTAGGACAACGCATAACTGTTTCTGCAACAGAATCTGTGCTGGATTTACCAGGTTGTATCCAAGGTTTTTGTTCTATATCAAACACCTCTGGTAAGCCATGTACACATTCTTTGGCATGAATGCATCGTTTCTTGTCCCAGGTTACTTTGATTTCTTCATTTTCATAAGAATAGATGTTCGATTCCATAGCGAATTATTGTTGGGTTATAGTGATACTAAACTGAGAATTTATCTCGGTAGCTATATTTAATCCTTGAGCCACTAATGTTCCTTCCAGACTATTGCTTGTTACAATGGAAATAGGAAGACCATTTTGGGGATTTAATGTAATAGTAGAATTTTGTTGTCCAGAAATATCCATATCCATATCAAAACCATTAAAATTCCCAATACCTTCAATCACCACATTACTTTGAGCGAGAATTTGAGTCTCCTCTAAAAGAGAGTAATCGGTTTCAATTTGGGCAGGCATATTATTAAAGCTCCCGTTACGACTTATTGACCATTGATCGGTTTCTTCCTGTGGATAAAACAGAAACATGTTTTCAAGTAAGGTTTTTATGCTTTCCTGTGAGTACATCTTAATAGCTTCCTCCGTTGCTGTCTCATAAATAGTTCCTTTAAGCTTTTCAGTAACTGTACTTTTTATTTCTTCTAACCCTGTAATTTCACCTAAATTTCCTTTCTTGTCTATTGTAAAAATGAATGAGTTTCCCATTTGAGATGATAGAATTATGTCAGTAGGATCGCCTCTTTCAGAATCTAATTTCACAGAAGCCATAGGGCTCTCAGTATCAGAGGTAGTTTTTAGGTAAGTCATTTTGATTGTATATAGATCACTGGAAGCATTAAGAACTTCATATTTCTCCGAGCTAGTAATCTTTTGAATGGTTTTAATTTCCTGACCCATCATAAGTTGATCTGCTATTATCTCGGCGTCTGTGTTCATTATGAAAGTATCGCCAACTTCAAAATTAAATCTCAACGTAGAATCGTCCTTTTGAGCTTTTTTTAATACAGAACAAGAAGCGGAGAAAAGAAAGATGATGTATAAAAAGAGTGAGTATTTTTTCAAGATTACGATGTTAAATTTTTACATTGAATTAGATCCTTAGTCTATAAGTATATACTACAAATGCATCTTCTAAAGCAACTATTAACTAGTTGAAAAAAAATGGAAGGTTTGAAGGCTTTTGATTGTTATCTTTCAAATTCCAAACCAAAGAGAATTCTAATCCCATGTCAAATTCAAAAATATTATTGGGTGGTACTTTGTTTACCATCGTGTTTGCTATCGTGCTTTTTATGCCTAAAAACGAGGCAACTGAAATCAGCGTTGAACCCGAAAAGCTTGAAGTTGTGATGTACAAAAATGAAGGGTGTATGTGCTGTACAAAATGGGCTGATAAAATGAACGAACAGGAATTTGCCGTAATTGAAAAGCCAGTTCCGAATCTCTATGAGATCAAGGAAGAAAATGGAATTACCAGAGAGTTAGCTTCTTGCCATACTGCTTTTGTAGATGGCTATATTGTTGAAGGTCATGTTCCTATCGAAGATGTACAACGATTATTGAAGGAGCGCCCTGATGCTATTGGATTGACTGTTCCCGGAATGCCTATTGGTTCACCAGGTATGGAAGTTCCTGGTCGCGAAGCAGACAATTATGATGTGCTATTGATTGCAAAAGATGGAACAACAACTATTTACGCTTCTCATTAATTAGTCTAAGACTACTACCTGATACTATCTCAAAGATTATTAGTCATTCCTGCGAAGGCAGGAATCTTAATTAAGCTTTTAATATCAATACAGATTCCGGCCTCCACCGCGGAATGACCTTCATATAGTATTTAGAGAATGCTTCTTATTTAAGCTCATACTCAAAAACTCCTAGTTTGGCTGGCTCCCAATTGGAAGCCTGGCTTCTAATTCCAGACCCGAAGAAAAACTCAATGTAATGGAGAGGCTGTCTCCTTCTATCAAGTCCACTTTTGGTTGGATAATCATGATATGTAATCCACCTTGTTTAAATGAAGTTGTGGACTCTTTGGCTAAGGCAACAGAAGGCTGTTGTCGCATTCCCATAAGGCCATCTTCCGTTTCATAGGTCTCATGAACTTGAACATTGTCAGAGACAGAACTTTGAGCAGAAATCAAAGTGTCTGTTAAGTTGGTGGTATTAACCAGGTCAAAATAAGCAGCGCTCATTAATCCTTGGGCAGTAGGCCGGGCCCATCCTTGTTCAATAGTTATAGAACCAGTTTCGGTAACAGTTTCTTTTTCTCGTTCTGAACATGAAAAAAGGAATAGTGCGGTAGATAAAATCAAAAGTTTCTTCATCGAAGTGCCTTAAAGTCCTCCACGATTAGAGTCGGAACGGAAGGCATACTCCCACCATACTCAATAATGATCCTCGATTTTTTATCCAAGACCATAATCTTATCCGAGTGGTTTAAGAAGTAAAGCTCGCGTCCATCTTCGGTAGTAGTTGACATAGAAACCTGGGAACGAACCCTCACACTATCCATTAACTCGGAGACTACTTCAGGATTCCCCGTTAGGAAGTCGAAGTTTTTATCCAGATTGAATACTTCTTTATACCTGGATAGCACCGATGGAGTATCTCGCTCTGGGTCAAAGCTTACTCCCAGAAAATGTACGTTTTCCGGGTAGCCAAGATCCTTCTGGATCTTAATTAGGTTCTGAGTAATTAGAGGACAGATATCCGGGCAATTAGTATATACAAATCCCATTACTACATATTTGTCCTGAAAATCATCAGGAAATGTGACTAAAACACTATCCTGGTTAAGAAGCTGGAAGGATTTATCGCCTAGATCATCGATAATTTCCGGGCCCGGGTTACAGGCTGAAGCAAGGACAAGAATGAGAGTGAAGTAAATGAACTGTTTCATAGTTATTTAAACAGTCATCCTGAGCATACCTGCGAAGGATCTAATCGAATACCCAATTAGATTCTTCGCTCTCGCTCAGAATGACTTTCCTTTTTTAATCTAAAGCGTATTGCAACCCTAAGGTAAGGATTCCTGCATTCCACATTTGGGGTCCATCCAAGTTTTGGTAAACAGGGAGCTCATACATAGCTCCAAAACGTAAGTCATGTAAATCTCCAGGCCCCTGGATATTCAAACCAATCCCTAAATCCAGACGGGTTCCCGCCTTTAAGTCGGGATCAACAGTGTGTACAACCACATCTGAATTAGCCATGGCCAAGTCAGGACTTTCGCCACTAATGTCACCCCAGGTAGAAAGGTTGAGGCTTAATTGTGGGCTAAAAATATCTGAGAGTTTATATCCTATCCAATTCACAAAGCTCAACCGGTCTCCAAACGTGTAATCTTGGTCATTCTCGCCAAGCCTGATCACTCCTTTGAGTTGAGAACCAAAAGAAAATTGATCGGTTTGAGCAAGGTAGGTTATAGCCGGAAGAAGATCGAAGGTACCTGATCCAATTTGCATAGGATAAGGTAGTGTGACATCTTCACCGTCGCTCATTGGGTTTTCATCTTTATTATCTATGGTACCTGTTGGAAAACTAACGCCTAGCTGTACATGTGATTTAGATCTGCCACCTGCATAGATATTGTACATCCCTGAAAGCTTGATATCTCCGAGACCAGAAGATTCCGTAACGAATTCCCCTCCCATTGCAGTAATGTGATCCATTTCCATGCTTTGGTATGGAAGCATCAGCATTAGTGTGAGGTCATCTGTTACAGCATACATGGCACCAAGCATGTGCATTTGCATAGGCATAGTAACCGGAGCAACCATATAGGCTCCGCCGTTTGGACGGAGTAAGCCGGAGTTTGAAACTTCGTCAGTTCCATCACCATTACCATCCATATTCATCCACATAAATCGGTATGAGAACATGATCTCCCCTTTTTTGTGGGTATGATCTCCCATCACATTGATAGGTGCATGACCATCAGGTCTTCCGGAGCTCCATTGAGCGCTTACAAGGGTGGTAAAAGAAAGTACCGTTACCACCAATAGAGTTAATTTTTTCATTGGGTTAACTTTGAATTAGAATTTCTTTGTTTGAAAAATCGGAAAGGCCTATGAATAAATAGGAATCTTCCCTTGTCATCTAAAGCAATTACAAGGCATACATCGATAATGCCCAATGGCATATAGATGAACTATTAATAAATCTAAGGCAGAGTTAACCTTGGGGAGGTGGTGAGAGTATATCCGGATAAATTTGATCGGGCAAGCGATCATCATGACGTGCTTTAAGATCCTTTTCCGAAGCTAATATTCCATTTGAATAAACAGGATGAATTTCCGGTAAGTACAGGTAAGGCACTTTAGGCACATAAACTGCCGCACCATGATCATCCATGTCGTGATGATGGTGATGCTCTTCAATCTCTTTTTTCAAGAAACAGAAGCCATCACAGTCGTTAAACTCGGGTTGTGTAAGAGATCGGCACAAATGCGTTTTGATATACTCATGGTTAACATAGAAACTTAGTACGGGTACTAAGGTGTGTACCATCGAAAATATATAAAGGGAAAGTAATAATATGGATCCTGCTCTCTTCACATTGCGAAGGTACTTTACTTCTCATAAAAAATCTCTGACATGTTTTCTCTGAAAGAATGATTTACAGCTTTTAATGCGAGTGCCCAGCTTCGTGATAATGAGCGGTACAAGGTTCAAATTCAAACTCCATGGTTGAATGGGAAATATTGAAAGAGTCGTGCAGAAGTTTTTTTAACGAAGACTTGATCTCTTCCATATGCTTCAGATCTTCTTTCTCTATTACAACATGACATTCCAGCATCACCTGGCTTTCGTCCAGGCTCCAAACATGAAGATGGTGTACATCACAAACCCCTTTAACCTGAAGCATTTCTGAACTAAGTTTTTCCAAATCCAGCTCACCGGGCTTGGCCTGCATCAAAATTTCAATAGTCTCCCGAAGCATGTGATAGGAGTGGAATAAAATATAGGCTCCAATAGCTACAGTAAGGATGGTATCTACAATGTACCAGTTGTAGGTGTAGATGAGCCATCCACCAATAATTACCCCGACGGATGAAAGCCCATCAGAAAGAATATGGATGTAAGCACTCTTAAGATTGAGGTTTTCTTTCGATTCCTTGAATAGAAGAGCCGCGGTTACAAAGTTGCCAATCAATCCTATAATGGCTACCCAAAACATAGTGAAGCCATCGATAGGCTGAGGATAAAAAAATCGTTCAAGGCCTTCCTTAATCAAAAATAGAGCGACTATCAACAGGGTGATAAGATTAATAAAGGCTCCAATGATCTCGGCTCTTTTATACCCAAAGGTTTTGCTTTGATTAACCCCTTTTTTTGAAATCTTACGAGCTACAAGACTAATAACCAGAGACAAGGTATCATTTAAATTATGGACAGCATCGGAAAGTAAAGCCAGGCTGTTTGATAGTATGCCACCGATAAATTGAGCGATTGTTATTACCAGATTCAGGAATATGGAAACCCACAATTTCCATATAGACGAATCATTAAAATGGTGATGATGATGGTGTTTATGATCGTGAGCCATAACGAAAGAAAGGTACAGCCACTTTTAAGAAAATACTAGAAATCGATGCTCAGATAGCTATATACAGCGCTATTATTTGGTATTTTCCAACTCTTTCAGAAGCAAGGTCATTAACGATTGTGCAGATTGAACACCAAGTAAATGAATTTGTCCCTGGTCTAGTTCATCTTCTACTTCAAAAGTCACTGCATCGGCTCCAAAACTATGGTAAATCCAGTTTTTAGCAATTGGAGAATTGGTGTCAAATTCCTCAGTTCTGAAATAGAGATCGGGATGTTCCTCTTTAATGATTGAAGCCCAGCGCTGAGTAAAATTATCCGGAGTGGTAACAACTTCCTCCAAAATGGGATAAAGTATATTCTCGTTGGTGGAGTGAAAATCTATTCCATAAAACACCCGGTATTCCGATTCAGAAACGAGGCTCACTAATGCATCTCTGATAGCCTTAGTTTCGGGTTGATTGAAATTTTCCCAATCCCGATTTAGATCAACTCCTTTGAAATTATGACGCCAGTGTCCGTTTACTACTCCATCAGGGTTTACCATGGGGTAGGCTTTAATAGTAACATGATTCCTGAAGGATTTAGCTAGCTCCGAATCAGAAATTAACTCCCTCCAAAGTGACTGAAAAGCACGATAACCAGCAACTTCAGGAGGATGTTGTCGGCTTAGTAAAACCAATACAGGATTAGCCCCTAAACCAGGCTCAGGAGCATCAGAAGTATATTCAAGGATAGGGAAGCCCATATGCGAAAAACCTACGGTATCAACCGTTACAAAATCAGGGAGTGATTGATGGCTCTTTTGAAGGTCAGAAAATAATATCCCATTCATGAAATGAGCCGACACCGTTTTCTTAGCAGAGTCGACATGCAAAGCGAAAGTTACACTCCCGTCGGTAGTATCGTACTCTATCTGTTCAATAATATGTGTGTAGGTAACGCCTTGAGTTTTCCCAGTAATTTTAGGCTTGTAACGGTGCTTTCCGGATTTGTAAAGTAATTTGAGATTTATTGCTCTTGAAGAGTCACTCCATATTGAAAAAGCAAACCATGGGCTGTTATTTATGGGTGCATTTTCAGGGTAAATCGTAACCTGGTAGGTATCTTCATTTAGCTGCACAAAATCATTTGCTCTGGCGCCTTCAAATTCATTGCCTACCCAAACTTTCGGAGTTCCAACACCAATAACACGCTTAGCTTGCTGTTTGGTTGTAACACCTGTGGTGTTGGTTACCCCAGGAGGATCGTAAGAAAAGCCGGTAAAATTTTCCGATGACTTACAACCCAATGCAATAATAGGAACAATCGTAAGTATGAGTAATTTATTCATAGAATATGTGCCCCGTAGTAGTTGCATGAATAGTAATGAATAGCCACAAACTTTTTCATCAATTTTAAATAATAAAACTTCGGGTTATACTTTGTCACTCTAAGATTACGGAAGGTCTATCATTTACAAGGCTATACATATCATTTTTTTGGGGTTGATTATTTGGTCGATCCCAGGTGAGGAGGCGTTACTGCTAGCCCAAGAATCCAATGAGAAACCAGATCGGGTTTGGAGAGTTAGCATAGATGGAAATAAAAGATTCGAAGATATAGTACTAAAACGATATATCGCCAATAAGCAGCCCTCTGCATGGAAAAAGCTCACTTTTTTTCGGCAAAAAGGGTTTGAGGTTTCTGAGACTGAAGTTCGAAGAGACGCCATTAGAATTCAAAGATTCTATCAAAGAAGAGGGTTTAATGATGTGGAAGTTGAGTATAGAATTGAAACTCTGAACAGGAGCTGGAAAAAGCATCTTATTTTTTCTGTAACAGAAAACTTACCCATCCGCACTGATTCGATTGAGATTCAATTAGTATCAAGTAAAAAAGATAGTGTGCTTATTTCAGAAGACGGGAGTTTCGCGAGGGCTGTTCGAAGGCTTCCTTACAGAAAGGGCAGAATTTATGAACCTATAAGAGAGCCTGCAGTAATTGCGAGCATTGAACAAGGTCTTCGTGAGTTAGGATTTCCATATTCTGAAACTAGAGTTCAGGCATATATTGATACAACAGCTAAAGCTGCTGACCTGGTGGTAGCTACTCAAACAGGCCCAAGAGCACGAATTGATACGATTCACGTTGAAGGAGAAACAACGCTTGCTGAAGAATATATTATTCGGGAGAGTGGGTTAGAGTCAGGCAATTTTTTTAGCGAACGGAGTTTGAGAGAGGCGCAAAGAGAAGTGTTTAAACATCATCTCTTTCGGCTTGCCTTAGTATCTATTCCGGAACAGCCAATGGATACCACCATTAATTTATTACTTAGAGTAAAAGAGCTCCCATTGCGCTCACTACAGTTTCGATTCGGAGCCGGTGATTTTGATCGGTTAGATGAACGCTTAGCATTGGATAACTTCTATAAGCTGTTTAGAACGCAGGCCAGCTGGACGTACAGAAATGTTCGAGGAAAAGGGGAAAAGTTTACAATATCAGGAAGGTATTCTCATTACAATCGAAGGATAAGCGGGGAATATGTTTTCCCGTATATATACAATACAAAAAGTAGTGTGATTATAAACCCATTCTATCAATTCAGAGACGAGCGGAGTTATGACATCTTATCGGCTGGTATCATTAATACTTTTGGCTACGAATACAGTCGGAATTTGACCGGCACATTCTCTTATGAATACGCCATTAATGATGAATCCAATGTGAGAAGCGCCAGCGAGTTTACAGAACTTGAAGTACAAACGGATAGTCTTCTTTCTTATAATATTTCTTCTATTACCGGAAGTTTGTTCTACACAAATCACGTGAGGAGAGATAGAGAAGGTGTAGTGGTACAACCATTTTTGGAGTTATCAGGCGTATTCGGGGAATCTACATTCAGTTTCCAAAAAACTTCGATAGACGTTAGAAAGTATACGGAACTCAATCCTACACTTGTGTTAGCTGCTCGCGCCAGAGGAGGAGCCATTTATTATGCTAAACAGGATTCTTTACCGAGTGATATCAGGTTTTATGCAGGGGGAACAAACTCAGTAAGAGGTTGGGGAACTCAGCAATTGGGTCCGAAGAGGGTGGTATCAACTACCGATACTTCTCAAACTTCTCCGGTAACGGGGCTTTCTTATGTCCCTGAAGGTGGAAGGGCTGTATTTAACTTTAATGTGGAACTTCGGCAGGATTTAAACGGGATTCTAAAAGGCTTTGGAATGGCGGCATTTCTTGATGGAGGACAAGTCTGGTCAGAATTGGGAGATATAGATTTTTCCGGTCTCCAATTTGGAGTTGGAGGAGGGCTCAGGTATCAATCCCCAATTGGACCAATAAGGATAGATGTAGGATATAAGATAAATCCGAGTCGGGCTGATTTAAATCGGTTTGATGGGGGTATTGATGAAGGTAACTGGACAGATCGATGGGCTATCCATTTTAGCATAGGACAGGCTTTTTGAGCGGTGAAGACAAACATATAATCCGAAGACTCTTGATTTCAGTAGGGGTGCTCTTTGCAATACTTCTGCTTGGCCGCTTTATGCTTACTACTCAGTTAGCCCATGAATTCGTTAAGAATAAGATTTATTCGATAGCAAGTGAGCAGCTGCATGGTACTCTTACAATAGAAGATGTTGAAGGAGACTTGTGGAAAGAAATTGAACTTTCTGGCATCATGATCATGGATACGGATACCATATTTAGTTCACAAACAGTGTATGCAAGCTATAATATCTGGAGCTTTTTGGGTGATGTTTACGAGATCAAAAGCATCAAGAGTGAGGGTTCTTTTTTAAATATGTATGAACATGCAGATTCTGTATTTAATGTACAGAAGCTCGCAAAGGAAAATCAGTCAAGTGAAGGCAGAAAAGGAGAAGAAAAAAGCACAAAGTTCGAAATTCAAAGTATTGAATTGTCTTCATTTGATATTAATGTGCATTCGGCTACCTATTTACCCGATACCGTATTATCAATAAGAGCGTTGAACCTTATGGCTTCTTATAAAAGCACGGACACGTTCAGTGCTTCTTTGTCTTCACTCGATTTTTACATTAACCAGGGAAGGCTTCCGGAACCTGTAAGAGTGAAGGCCTCCGCCTCTGCCGAAGAGGAACAGATTTCTCTGGAGAGTCTGGTCATAGAAACCGGAAAGTCAGTACTAACAGCACAAGCAGGAGTTGATACAAAAGATTCTACGATGACAGCAAGCGCATCGAGCAGTCCTCTGGCTTTAGTGGATCTGGGAGATATATTGGATGCCCAACTCATTGATGAAGATCTATCTATGAACCTGGAAGTGTCCGGGGCACTGGATAGCTTAGAAATAGTGATGCTGCTTGATCATCAGTATGTTCCAAACTTCGAGTTGAGGACAAACCTGAATGCCTCAAATGAATTAACTATCCATAGATTTGGCATAGCAGGTGACGGAATAAATATCGCCATGCTTACCCGGGATTCAATTAAAGCTAAGTTGGGAGAATTTAGGATGAGTTTTTCCGGTGAAATGCTTCCTGATTTAGTTCAATCAGATGTGATTTGGGGATTTACATTCACCGAGGTATGGATAGAGGATTATTACCTTGATCGCATTATTGCCAGCGGAACCTATAAAGATGATGATCTAATCGCTCATTTCGGGATTAATACACATCAGGCTGAGCGTCTTAATGCGAGCCCTTATATTTATGATGTGACAAGCGATACCGCCAGTTGGAGAGTGGGGTTTTTGATTGAGCAATTAAACGCAGGGTACTGGACAAACAATCAATACCTTGATACAGAATTATTTTTGAGTGGATCATTTGAAGGAAGGGGATATAAGCTATCGGATAGCCCAATAGATTTTAGAATTAATACTCCAAAGGCGCCTCCAACGTCATCAGAATTCAGAAAGATGGTCGAAGAAGCAAAAAAGAGCGGGAACCAAGTATTTAATTGGGATCTAAAGCCCTGGTATAGCAAGGTTAATGGTCAGGAAGTAGTATTTAATCTCGAAGGAGGTATTACTGAAGATGAAGTAACAATCGAAGGCTCTGTAGAGATAGAAGAAAGTAAAGTTGAGCTTAGTAGTACACTTACTGATTTCGTTACTGAACAACCAGGATTTACTTATAACTTATCTTCAGAAGGTTTTGATATAAGTTCAATTGAGGAATTGAGTGAATTTCCTACCCACATCAATATTGATGTTAGTGGACTAGGGCAGGGTTTAAATTTGGAAGAATGCACCATTTCCGCAGTAGTAAATATTTCCTCTAGTATTATCAATGGAGCAGAGATGGAGGAAGCTACAGCATCACTAACGTTCTCTGAAGGTGTACTCAATATTGATGAAGGAATATTAAAAAGTGATATAGCAGATGGATCATTTACGGGAAGGAAAAATGTAACAGATGAAACCGATCCTGAGAATTGGCTGAATGCAGATTTAAATGTGAAGAATATCCAGCCCCTTGCACCTTTAGCGGGGGTAGAAGTATTAAAAGCCAATGGAATTTTTAAAGGGAGGGTCACTCAGGATACGAGTGGGGTATTAACAGGAACCATGGCTCTTGATCTTGAAGATATAAGGGTTGACAGTTTATTTACCTCGTCTAAAATTGATGGAGATATAATTGTCAGGCTTACCGACTATGAGTATTTCGATCTTAATGTAGACGTACAATCACCAGTTGTTAGTGGGATTACCTTTCAGGATATACAACTAATTTCTCAGGGTTTCGCAAGTGATGATACACTTGGCGCCGGATTTGAACTCGAAATTGTAGGTAGTGATCGTGGTAAGCTAATACAAGAAGGTGCTATTGTAGCAGATGTATCTGAAGAGAGGATCAACATGCGCTTTGATCGTTTTGATTTTATTACTAATCAATCTGAGCTATCGATAACAAGGCCATTTCATGTTGAAATCCTGGAATACTCCGTCACTACGGATACATTGGATCTGGCTTCGCAAGGGGGCGCTTTTCTTGCTCTTTCTATTCCCTATGCCGATAGTCTTGAACAATATGGCTGGGTAGAAGGGCAGAATTTTGATGTGGGTTTGTTACTCGAAGTAATTTTTGGGGAGCGCTTTGTAGATGGAGTCCTTTCAGGTGAATTGGTTGTGAATAAATCGGTAGAGGAAACAACTGGAAGTGGAGCTCTTAGTCTGGAAGGGCTAAAGTATGGAGAAATAGAAGCGGATCTGTTAACACTTCAGTTTGATATTATAAGAGAGCGTCTGGAGGCAAACGGAATCATAAACTGGGATGGAGAAGACCGGGTAGTAGGAAATCTGGATGTACCTTTTGTTTTGGGTAGACCAGATGAAAAAGAAGAGACCTTTTTTGAGCAGCCCGTGGAAGGTTCGTTAACGGTAAAACCTTCTGAATTATCTCGCTTTAAAGCCTTTCTTACTGAGTTCGGAATTACCGATACCGATGGAGTCCTGAGTTTTGATGGAACAATGAGTGGTACGGCAAGTGATCCAAATTTCCAGGGGGATTTTGAATTAGATGATCCAACTTTATCAGGTATTGCTGTTGATTCGGTGCTGGCGAGTTTTACTTATGATATCCAACAAGGAGGGCTGCAGCTTGAAGCATCTGTTATGACAGCAAACCAACGAGCTGCTGATATTGATGTGATTTACCCCATTGAGTATGACTTCAGAAACTTTGAAGTCGTTTTACCTGATGAGAGCGAGAATATCCAGGTATACGCTAAAACCGATGCTTTTAATCTGGCCGTATTTAATGACTTTCTCGATAAAAGGTACTTAAGGGATTTAACCGGAAGGTTAGATGCAGACATTAGCTTACAGGGTACCAGAGAAAATTTGCTTCCTTCAGGATATCTCAGACTATCGAATTCTGAAGTAGATGTACCAAAAGCAGGTATCACACTAACCGATATCCGTTCCAATTTAGAATTTGCTCAAAATGGGTTAGTAGTAAACGAGTTCCAGATGAAAAGCGGAGGAGGGAATCTTAGTGCTGATGGTATTATTTCACTAGAAGGTATTTACCCGGAGGCTCTGGATCTGAACATTAGTGCAACTCGATTGAAACTGGCTAATACAAGTAATTATAATATGATTATTGATTTGAGTAGTGAGCTTACTGGTAAAGCTACTAACCCGGTTGCCAGTGGAGAAATAACGGTGAAGAATGGGTTTTTTAGGCTACAAGGCTTTGGTGAAAACTCGGTAGAAGAAGTAATACTTGAAGGAGAAGAAGCTTCATCATTTAGTCCATATGACTCACTGAGCATTGATATGGTAATTGAAATAGAAAGAGATTTCTACGTGCGCAATGCTAATTATCCAGATATGGAAATAGAAGTTAGGGGGAATCTGGATGCTCATAAAACTACGAATGAAGAATTTTCCTTATTTGGTACTTTAGAAGGAACCAAAGGCTACATAAGACCCCTGGGTAAGTTGTTTACTACCGAAGAAGCGAGATTTATCTTTAGTGGTCCTGTGGATGACCCCGAACTTTTTGTGCGTGGAAAGTATATTCCTCCTACTCGCCAAAAGGGAGAATCCATAGAATTATTTTATATCAGCGAGGGAACTCAAAAAGATCCGAAGTTCCGTTTTGAAAGTAACCCAGAGATGGAAGAACAGGAAATTATTTGCTACACTTTATTTGCGAATCCATGTGTAGAATCCTGGCAGCAAATACTTGCGGTAAACAGCAATACCTCAACAAGAAATATATTAACAGACGTGTTATTGGATGAAGTAGAAGCTCTTGCTACCCGAGAACTGGGAGTAGATATAGTTCAGATAGACAACACAAGTACAACCGGAACAACTTCCATAAAAACGGGATGGTACCTAAACGAGAGAACCTTCTTTGCAATCATAAACGAACTTTCAGGTTCAACTCCAAAAACCTTGTTCCAATTGGAATACATTCTTTCTAAGTATCTGGACTTAATTGTTACTCAAAGTTCGGATACACGAAATGGTATTGATCTTAGATATCAGTTCGATTATTGATTATTTGTTAATGGTTATTCGTTTTTGGTGAAATCACCTTACCAATAACGAATAACCATCATCAGTTTGAGGTGAGTTCGTCATACGCTGTATTGATATTGAACTCAAGGGTTAGCCCCCAACCCGGAGCCTGGAAGTCTTCAAAACCCGGTATCACCTCTGCGCTGGCAATTTCCTCTTTTGATTTTCCTTCATCTATTCCTTTTTGAGTAAACATCAAAAGTTCTTCAAGGAAATCACTTTTTCTGAGCACATCTCCTTTTGAAGCCTGGATTCCATAGTTGGCATTTCCATGACCACAAATATAAATGGCATCTGCTGGTAGCTCATTAACTGTAGTTCGTAAAACTTCAACCCAGTTTTTAATCCAAGCACCCGCTCCCGGATCGATAAAAGGGTAGGCTCTATTGAAAACTAAATCTCCCATGTGGGCTATATTCGCATTTTCAAAATAGATAACTGAATCTCCACCTGTATGAGCACGCCCATAATAGGTTGCGTGAACAGTTTCGTCGCCAACTTCTTGACTCCATTTGTCAGAAAAAGTAAGATCTGCCGTGACCTGGGCGTCGACTACTTCCTGCCCTCTCCTCTCTGCAGCAGCTAACTGATACCCGGGTACATTTTCATGAGCAACAATATGAGTAGTAAAATCTTTGAAAGCTGAGTTACCAGCTGTGTGGTCTCCGTGGTGATGTGTGTTGATTAAATAGTCCATTTTCCTGCTGGTACGCTCTTTTAAACCGGCAATGCAATTGGCTGCCGAATTCGGAAACTGTGAATCCACAGCAACAAGAGCATTATCATTTAATAGCCACCCAATAGTACCTCCGCGCTCTGTATATACTCCCACATTTCTCCGAATGAGGGAAAAATCACGCCTAAAAAAAGTATTTGAAAAAATATTAAGAGGAAGAAAAGCACCTGCTCCAACTAAAGCAGAATTGAAGAGGAAATCACGTCGTTTCATAAATAGTATTAGTTAAGTGGAGTTTGAAACAAGCAAACAACCGAAAGAAAAGCAAGAACGTTTACCAGATTTGAGGTCTTATTTACCCCTCGATTTCATCTCTGATGAGTAGCAAAATTGCTGAGTGAGGGACAATCAGGTATTTCTCGTTTTCGAATTCAATTTCGAATGACCTGCTCTTCAAAAAAATAGCCAAATCACCTTCGCTGGCTTGCATACCAATATAACGGGTGTCCTCAGTAGCCTTCCACACTTCTTCTACATCATGATTTGGGATGGGATATCCGGGACCTGTTTTTAAGATATATCCACTTTGAATTTCTTCTTTCTCTTTTACAGATGCTGGTAGAACCAGGCCGCTACGGGTATGCGTTTCCATATCCCGGGGTTTGATAAGCACCCGATCACCAACAACAACAAATTTGTCGATAGAATTAAGATATTCCTGAATCATTCTGAATATTTTTCGTCAAAGATACACATTGCGAACCTTTTGTGTGTTCGAGTATGTTAACAAGATCAACGATCTAACCATTTCGATTATGGATTTAAATAATAAACTATGCGTAGTAACAGGAGCTAATTCAGGAATTGGTTTCGAAACCACAAAAGAACTAGTAAAAAGAGGGGCTTTTGTTGTCATGGTTTGCCGAAATGAAGACAAGGCAGAAGCAGCTAAACGAAAAATCCAGGAAGAAGTGCATGGTGGAGGTATGGAAATCATTCTTTGTGATTTCTCCATTCAATCTGAGATTCGAAGTGCTGCAGAAAAAATTAAGTCAACATATCAAACCATCGACATGCTGATCAATAATCATGGTCTGGTGTCAGCTAAGTACCAGGAAACCGTTGATGGTTTAGAGTATACCTTTGCAGTAAATCATATTGGATATTTCCTATTTACCAACCTCCTGCTAGATCATTTAAAAGCAGCAGAAAGAGCCCGGATTATTAATGTGGCTTCAGATGCACATAAAGGAGGGCGTTTTGATCCAGATAACATTCAGCTAAAAGATGGATACAGTAACTGGACAGCGTATGGAAATTCTAAACTGTACAATATCCTGTTCACGGTAGGATTAGCTGACAGGCTTAAAGAAACCAATGTAACAGTTAACTGCCTCCACCCCGGAGTGATTCGTTCTAATTTTGGGAATAATGGCTCCGGTGTGTTCAAGCTTTTCTGGAAAATGTGTGGGCCTTTTATGAAATCAAACCGCCAGGGAGCAGAGACCACCATATATCTGGCAACATCAGATGAAGTAGAAGAAGTAAACGGTGCGTATTTCAAAAACAGCAAAGTCACCACCCCTTCAAAAATAGCCCGGAATAAAAAGTACGCGGAAAAACTTTGGGAGTATAGTGAATCGGTAGTCGATAGTTAATGGAACTTTGTTGCTAAGGAGATAGAAAATCAATACCCTGTTTACTAATTAACCTATTCGGTCAATGAAAAATATTGCTCTCTTTAGTGTATGCCTTTTTTTTATATCCCAAACGGCAATCGGTCAATCCAGGGTTTCGATAGATGAATACCGTGGCACTCAGGAGATGATTGCTCGTGGGATATTGGAAGGCAATGCTATCCAAACTAATTTTCGCAATCATGGAGAACATTCCAGGTGGGGAGATTTGCCCTGGGGGATATGGCCAAACCTAACTTGTGATAGATTTGATCCTACCTGTACTGGTGGTGGTGGCAGGCACATTGATGGAGTTGGATTTATTGTAGCAGCAAAAGTAGTGGGTGAGCAAGCAAAATGGTCGTATTATTATGGCGAGGGTGCTCGAGATACCACACTTAATCCTGTAATTATTAACTATAAGGCTGCAGGGATACGAGTAAGCCCATATTCAAGTAATATTTGGGGGTGGCTACCGCTAAACGGGTTTCATAATATTTCCAGAGTAGACCCAATTACTTTTTCAGCCAGCCCTGTTCCGGCAACTTCTGATGACAATACTTCCTGGCCTAATTCATGGCCGGATCGACTAAGCGAGACTACAGATGCCGGGTGGCCAGGAAGCTGGAATGGATTTAGAGGCAAAGGTCTCGCTACCGGGAACCAGGAGACTTTTTATGTGATGGATGATTTTTCAGACCACGAATATTCATTTGGTCAGGAGGTCGAAGGCCCCCATAGTACTTTTGGAGTATACCAACCTTCCCCCTCTGATTCATCAATGGGGGGGCTTGGGATTCAAACAGAAGTAAGGACTTTTCAATTTAATGATGGAATTGGAAAGGATATGTTATTCACACATTATCGCATGACTAATGTAAGCGAAAAAGATCTTGAAGAAGTCTGGACTTCCATACTTCTTGAAAGTGGGTTAGGTGTTGAAGAAGATGACGACAATGCACAGTTATTTCCTGAGCACAATATGATCATGTTATGGGATAGTGATGGTGTTGGCGAACCTACTCAGGTCGGCAGTGATACATATGATTTAGGGTATGTTGGTTTTATGCTGCTTGAGCACTCTTTAGATGAGACTAATGGTATTGACGATGACAATGATGGGATAATAGATGAATCCAAGTTTAATGGCCCAGGGGAACTTATTGAGGGTCAGACTGCTATTGAGGCGTACTTAAATGCTAATTACAATCGAGACCGATTTGATAATGTTTTTATCCCTCTTGACGAATTTCCAGCCTATCAATTCGGATCATGGTGGACAGGTGATGAAGATCTTGATTGGGTTCCTTTCGAAGATTGGAACGAAAATGGAATATATGAACCGGATTTAGGGGAAGAATTGATTGATGATGTAGGAAGAGATGGGATTGGTCCTGGAAATGAGAATTATATGGGCCCTGATGAAGGCGAAGCCGATGGCATTCCAACCCAAGGAGAACCTAATTTTGGAGAATTGGATATGCTTGAAGCGGAGAATGGAGACTTAACGGTTTATGATCTGAACACTCGCCCCTACTATGAAAGCGGAAATAATCTAAGAGACGATACATGGATGTTTGATCGGATTTTTAACTCACAGATTTCCAATCCTGATTTTGTAATGCCAGGCACAATAGTTTCAGATGAGCCAATGGTAATTATGGGAGTTGGTCCATTTGAGCTTCCGGTAAATTCCAGTTCTTACTTTATAACGGCACTATTTTTTGCTGAAGACAGTACGGAGCTTTTCAAGAAAAGGGAGCAAATCTTAGCTATTTATGAGAGTGATTATGGACAATCCATATTTCTTACCAATTCAGAAGAAGATGGTTCTCAAGTAGTACCAACCGAAATATCTCTTTCTCAAAACTATCCCAACCCATTTAACCCAACTACCAACATTGAGTTTAGTCTGAATACTACAGCTAGTGTGAACTTGGCTGTATATGATGTAATGGGGAGAGAGGTAAGCCGATTGATTTCTGGGCAAAACTATAGTGCCGGAAGCCATAGCATAAATTTTGATGCATCCGGTTTATCAAGTGGGATATATTTTTACCAGTTAAAAATTGGTAGGTTTATTCAAACAAAGAAAATGATGCTAATCAAATAAGATGATATTTTTTAAGCCTATAGTATTTGCCAGCCTATTTCTGTTTGGTGTTTCTTTTTCAATATTTGCTCAGTCATCCATACCACCAGAGTATCGGGGAGCTTGGGAGAATCAAGCTCGTGGTGTTTTATATGGAAATGAAATTTCTACTAATTTCCGCAATCATGGGGAACATTCCAGGTGGGGAGATTTCCCCTGGGGGTTTTGGCCAGATGGTGGGAGTAAGCATATAGATGGAATGGGTTTCATTATAGCTGGCAGGGTTCCCGGAGAAAGAGCAAAATGGGAAGCTTATTTTGGAGAAGGAGCAACTGATACCACACTTACACCTGTAATTATTAATTACAAGGAATTTGGAAAACGAATTAGCCCATATAATGGAAATTTGTGGGCCTGGACGCCATTGAATGGGTTCCATAATCCAAATCGATTAGACCCAACTACTTTAACACCTAATCCAATACCTGCAACATCTACGGATAAAAGTTCCTGGCCAACATTTTGGCCAGATCGATTAGATCAAACAGATTCAGGATGGGAAGGAGTTTGGAACGGATATCGCGGTAAAGGAATAGTGAATGGGGCTCAGGAGACTTTTTATGTAATGGATGACCTTTCTGATTATGAATACTTGTTTGGCTTAGAGACGGATGGACCTCATAGTGAACTTGGAGTATATTATCCAATTCCAAGTGATTCAACAATAGGTGGATTAGGTATTCAAACAGAGGTAAGAACGTTCCAGTTTGCTGACCAAATTGCTAAGGATATGTTGTTTACACATTATCGAACAACTAATGTTAGTGAGAAAGATTTGAAGGAGGTGTGGACTGCTCAAATCGTTGATGTGGGATTAGGCAATGAAGAAAATGATGATGATATAGAACTGATTGAAGAGGAAAATCTGATAATTTTGAAGGATGATGACGGATTAGGTATTAGTACATACGGACAGAGTTATGATCTGGGTGTAGTAGGAATTTTGCTTCTTGAGCATTCCTTAGATGAGAGTAATGGTATCGATGATGACAATGACGGGATCATAGATGAATCCAAGTTTAATGACCCTGGTGAATATTTGGTTGGGAAATCTGCTATCGATACATATTTGAATCAAAACTACAATATGGAGCGCTTTAACCAGCTTCACATTGATTTGGATGAGTTTCCTGCATATAGGAATGAGCGTTGGTGGACAGGAGATGAAGATATGGATTGGATTGCCTATGATGATTTGAATAAGAACGGCGTACAAGACTCTGATGAACCACTGCAAGATGATGTTGGTCGTGATGGCTTGGGTCCAACAGATGAAAATTATCCGGGACCGGATGAAGGTGAGGCAGATGGGATACCAACTAAGGGAGAGCCAAATTTTGGTGAGTTGGATATGTTAGAGTCAGAGAATCGCGACATATCTTTTTTTGATGTAGATACACGTCCTTTTTTTGAGTCAGGTAATAATTTGAGGGATGATACATGGTTGTTCAATCAGATTTATGAGAATCAACTTTCAAACAGGTTTATAGTACCGGGCCCGCAAAACGACGAACCGTTTGTAATCTTTGGAACAGGTCCCATTGAATTGAAAGTAAATTCAAGTATGTATTTCATAACAGCTTTAGTTTTTGCCGCCACGGAAGAGGAATTATTTGTAAAAGTTGAGCAAGCAAAGGCCATTTATGAAAGTGATTATGGACAATCCATGTTCCTAACTAACTCAGAAGAAGATGGTCCTCAGGTAGTACCAACCGAAATATCTCTATCTCAAAACTACCCAAACCCGTTTAACCCAACTACCAACATTGAGTTTAGTCTTTCCAGATCAGGCGCAGTAACACTGGAAGTACTTGACATCACAGGAAGAAAAGTTCAGACTCTGATTTCAGATCAAAATTATAATGCCGGGATACACTCTGTTCAATTTGACGCAGGTAGTCTTTCAAGTGGGATTTACATATACCGTCTTGAAGTTGCCGGACAAGTATTTACCAGAAAATTAACCTTGATTAAGTAGGAGTAGCTTATTCCTCATAATGTCTTGTTAATACCTCACTCATATAGTCAAAGAAAGGTCGAACTGTGAGATAGGTCTTGGTAACTTCGTAAACAAAATCTTCAGAAAACACTTCTTCATCAGTGAACTTGTGCTCAAAATAAAACGACTTATATCGAATTAAGTCGATATTTAGGTGATCTTTATCATAGCCTCTTGGCGCTGTAGCAACGGTATCTCCTTTAAGCTCCCCAAATGTTTGTTTAAAGGTGGTTTCCTCCATGATAGATCGCAGCGGTTGAGCGTCGTGGGCTAGCTCTTCTCTAATTAATTTTAAATCGTCCTTATTCGGTTGCCAAAACCCGCATCCCACAAAAGTACCTCCGGGAGTGAAATGGATATAATATCCTCCCCTCAACCATTTGGTCGATCGTTTAAGAAAACCAGCCAGGTGAGTTTTATAGGGAGATTTATCTTTCGAAAAACGCACATCCCGATAAATCCTGAACATCGATTTTTTTCCAGACTCATTTTCAATGTTATCTATCTTTTTCATCTCATCAATAAGCCCTTCCAGGAAATTAGCAATATTCGCATGCGCTTGTTGGTATTGAGGCTTGTTCTCGGTAAACCACTCGCGGTTATTGTTCTCTTTTAACTCAGATAGAAATTGATAGGTACCGGGTCGTATGCTTTCCATATTTTTTTCTCTAAGATCTAAAATGTGTTCGAAAGCCTAAAATCTAAGGTATAGGCAGGTTGGTTTTGGGATTACCGGGTCTTTTTGCCTTCTGTTAGTAGCTCAATGGTTTTTGCGATCCGGCGTTGTCGGGTTTCTTCTTTTTTGGCCTCATAAATCCAGGCCACATATTCGCGTTTATGGGTGTAAGCTATTGATTCAAAAAAGGCCTTTGCCTCGGGATTTACTTCAAGTGCTTTGGCAAGGTCTTCGGGAGGAATAACCGTTTTGGTTTTTCGGTCTACTCCAGGTGGGTCTTGTCCAAATTTTGAAGGTGTTTTCCGGCCAGCTTTGCTGACCAGCCTCATACTTGACCAATCTTCATCCAGAGAGATTAACCTTACTGGTTCAAGTCCAAATGCCTTTACCGCTCCCCAGGTATTATCACGGCTTAAGTCTGTATCAATACTCCCGGATTTCTTGGGGTAAGAAAGCCACAGCTGGCCTTCCTTCTTTTGTCTATCGGCAGCCTTGGGAATCCATTCTCTGAGCTCAGATTCATTTTTAGTGAAGAGAATTACGGAGTCAAAATGCTCATCATCAGCGGATGAAAACTCAATGCGAATTCCATCAAACAGAGGATGAACGCCCGGGTTCGAGTTCATCAAAAGCACTGAATAATCATCTTTGAGCTGTAATTTTTTGAATAAGGGATTTGACATACTCAGGTTGGGTTTCTCCAAGCAGAGTATGATCTATTTAATTCAAGTTCAAGAGTAATTCTAGAGATGCATCGAGCAATTGACGTTGCTGATTCTCCTGAGAAATGGAGGCGGTGCCTGAGCCAAGTTGTATTCCATAATAGCCAAACTGAGAGTGGTTTCCCCCTTCAACTAAAACAAACGAAGTATGCTCAGGAAGATTCACTGAGAAATCTTCAACTTCTTTAACCGATGACAGGCCATCTTCACTTCCATAAACTTTCGTAATTGGAATGTCTAAGCTAGTCAAATCTACTTCTCTGGGATGTGATGTGCCGATGAGCAGGAGTCCGGAAATTTCTTCAGGATGAATGCTCGAGAAATCGGAAGCCATAGCTCCACCTTTTGAGTGTCCTGCCAGAACCCATTTAACGGAATCAGGATAGCTTGAAAAAAGCTCTACCGTCTTTTCGAACACCGATGTTTTCAACTTTTCTGTAAAGGCTAGTCGGAAAGGAATCTTCTGAATAATTACCGGATATCCCTTCTCTGCTAATTGTCTTGCATAGGGTGCATATGCCTCAGCCTGAACCAAAGCTCCGGGATAAAAAAGTAAAGCACTAGAATATCCGGAGTTTACTGAAGCTGAAACCGGAATAAACTTAATGTACTCCGAAGAGTTTTCAACCATCACCGACGAGTTTGATTGAAGGATTGAGTCGTCATAACCCGTGGCCTGCATTTGAAAAAACATCCATATAACCACTGCAGTCCAAAAGATGAACAGAAAATACCGGATTCTTTTTCGTAAGCTTTTCTTTAACATAAATGAGCATGAATGAATTCGGACAACTACGTTTCGAATTGAAAAAGGTTAGAAATGCTCCATCATTATCTTTTGTGAAGAAATACTGCTCAAGAAAAAAATTCTCTGCTTTTAAAATTGTGTCTTTCTTCATTACTTGCTCGCCCTAATTGATAAACCTAAAACCTGAATTAGATCGGAATGAATAATCGTAAGTTGAGAATGGGGATGATAGGTGGCGGTGTAGGTGCTTTTATTGGAGCAGTACACCGACTTGCAGCAAACCTGGATGGGCAAATTGAGTTAGTATGTGGTGCCTTCAGCAGTAGTCCTGAAAAATCAAAAAAGACCGGAGAGGAATTGTTTCTGGATCCATCTCGGGTATATGGTTCGTATAAAGAAATGATCGAAAAAGAAGCAGCACTTCCTGAAGATGTACGAATGGATATTGTGTCGATTGTTACTCCTAACCATGTTCACGCAGATCCTGCGATTATGGCTCTTGATCATGGCTTTCCCGTTATCATTGATAAACCCCTTTGCTTCAATATGGAAGAAGCTTTCGCTATTCGTGATAAGGTTAAGGAAACAGGTTTGCCCTTTGCACTTACTCACACTTATACAGGTTACCCAATGGTGAAAGAGGCCAGGCAATTGGTGAAGTCCGGAAAATTTGGAGCAGTAAGAAAAATTTCTGTCGAGTATCCGCAAGGATGGCTATCTGAAAAACTGGAAGATTCTGATCAAAAGCAGGCTGCATGGAGAACAGATCCTTCCCGTTCCGGAAAGAGTGGAGCCTATGGGGATATTGGTACACATGCAGCTAATATGGCTGAGTATGTGTCCGGATTAAACATTACAAAAGTGTTGTCCCAGCTTTCAAAAGTAGTTCCCGGGAGGTTGCTGGACGATGACGCAAATGCTCTGTTAGAATTTGAAGGTGGAATTCCCGGAGTATTATCCGTTTCTCAAATTTCTGCTGGAGAAGAAAATGCAATTAAAGTCCGGGTGTATGGTGAGAAAGGAGGAGTGACCTGGACACAACGCGATCCAAATACATTATTGGTTAGCTGGACGGACAAACCTGCTGAAGAATATCGAGCCGGAACAGGTTATGTATCTGAAGCAGCTCAGGCGAATTCAAGAACTCCAGCGGGTCATCCAGAGGGATATTTAGAAGCTTTCGCGAACATTTATAGAAATTTTGCCATGCATGTTCGAGCTCATAATGCAGGAGAAAATCACGATATGGAAGTGTATGATTATCCCGAGATTGATGAAGGAGTTCATGGAATGAGTATGGTAGATGCGATAGTAGAATCTACCGAAAAAGGTAATGTTTGGATCAACGTAGAACACTAATGAATTAAAAATTCAAAATGAAAGATTTAAATAGAACCTTTGCGATCCCGACGAATGTCGGGAGAAGCAATCTCCGGTTAATGTTTAAATACTGAGATTGCTTCGTCGTATTCACTCCTCGCAAATGTTAGACATTTTAAATTTTTCATTAGACGAAGTAGAATAAAAGTATTGAAACAAATTTTAGGAGATAAATGAGATGAAGACAATCAAAGGACCAGCAATTTTTTTGGCGCAATTCATGGATGACGTTGAGCCCTTCAATAATTTAAAAAGCATATGTGAATGGGCAGCAGGGTTGGGATATAAAGCGGTTCAAATTCCAAGTTGGGACGGTCGGGTAATCGATCTTGAAAAAGCCGGAACCAGTAAAGATTATTGCGATGAAATAAAAGGTGTTGTAAATGAAGCAGGGCTGGAAATCTCCGAACTTTCTACGCATTTACAGGGGCAATTAGTAGCTGTTCATCCCGCCTTTGATACCATGTTTGATGCCTTTGCTCCCGACAATCTTCAGGGGAAACCCAATGAGCGAACTGAATGGGCAAAGCAGCAAGTGAAGTACGCCGCAACTGCAAGTAAACATCTTGGTATAAATGTAATGGCGAGCTTTTCGGGAGCGTTGGCCTGGCCCTTTGTGTATCCGTGGCCACAACGCCCGGCTGGTCTGGTTGAAAATGCTTTTGAAGAATTAGCAAAACGATGGATGCCAATTCTTGATCATTGTAAGGAGGAAGGTGTAGAGGTATGCTATGAAATTCATCCGGGAGAAGATTTGCACGATGGCGTGACATTCGAGCGGTTCCTGGAAGCTACCGGAAATCATAGTTCGGTTAAGATGTTGTATGATCCGAGCCATTATGTGCTTCAGCAACTGGATTATCTCCAGCATATCGACTTTTATCATGAGTACATCCGCATGTTCCACGTTAAGGATGCCGAGTTCAATCCCACAGGTAAATCGGGAGTGTATGGGGGATATCAGGGATGGGCGGATCGGCCTGGCCGATTCCGTTCGCTAGGAGATGGACAAATTGACTTCGCAGCCATTTTCTCCAAATTAAGTCAGTATGGGTATGACGGCTGGGCGGTAATGGAATGGGAATGCTGTATCAAATCACCAGAGCAAGGAGCAGAAGAAGGAGCTCCATTCATTCAAGCCCATATTATTAAAGTAACCGAAAAAGCCTTTGATGATTTTGCTGGCGGCGAAGTGGATGAAGCTACAAATCGTAAGATTTTGGGGATTGATTAATTACTCAATATGTCCATCAAGAAACCGATCATAAGTCTATTATCAATCTCATTAGTTAATCCAAAGGTTCCGTAGGAATATTTACCTACTATTTCGGCGTCTGTTCCTATTCCATAACTGAGCTGTAAAGTGCCTTGAACTTTAATGTTATCAGAAATGAAGTCAAGTTTATTTCTCTCCGATCGCCAGAACAAATACGTATCAAATCGGGCTGTATACTTTTCTGAAATCGGAACTATATATAAGAAATCAAAATAGGGTTCCAAGAATTGACCCTCACTCAACTCAGAATCATCCGATTGGGTATAATATATCGCTGAAACTCCTGCATTAAAGTAAGGTTTTAAACGAAGTCTGTTATAACCTTTCGAAAGTTGACTTACATAACTATCCAGTGGATTGTCTTTAATCAAGCCTCGTAAAGAAACTCTCCCAAGTATTCTTTGTTCATCTGAATCCAAACTTGTTTGATAAGAAGCATCCAAGTGAATTTTTTTATAGTTAAAACTGACTGGAGAAATTTTCAAGTATGAGGAAATATCATCAATATCTGTCGATAGCAAACCTTCTACTTCTAGGAAGAGAAAGAGATTTTCCGTATTGAATAGATTAAATGACTTTGCAAAGTCTATATAGCCATTGCCATTTAATGAGTCAGAGCCAGAGTCTCTCCAGCCAGCGTCAAAACGATCATAGTAGATGGATTTAAACCCTCCAAGTGCATCTAGCAAATCTTCTCTTTGAGTATCATTTAATAGTACAAAGGACGAGAAATCCAGAGTATTAAAGGCTTCTTTTTTGATTATTAGGATTTGATCATTATCAAGCAAAAGTTCGATATCCTCTTTTGCATGTGGCTTAATATAATTTGGGTCTTGAGCATACCATTCAACGTCCTGTTTCGAAGAAACCTCATAGATTATATTGAAGGAGTTTGGTCCAACGGTTAAGCGCTCTTTAGACGAGGGAGCAACATATGGAGTTCCTAATTCAGAATTTTTTCTTTCGACTTGAATTTTTGCATACAGGTCAAGCATATCCAGTTCATCTTCGTCATAATCTTTAGGATCTTTAAGAGACCTATCATTAGGCATATCATTAATGGTAAATTTGATGGTAAATGAAGGAGGTTCACTACTACTACTTTTACCTGGTGTTCGAATAACGGTTGAAAAACTTAGATCCGATGAAATGACTTCATTTTGGGCGTATGTAATCCCTGGTATGAAAACTAACACCAAAAGAATTACATTAAATAAGATTTTAGCTTTCATATTGCTCTCATTTGATTTACTCTGACATAATCAATAAGAGAACTAATCTTATTCATATTATTTATCCCAGACGTATCATCATTGAGGGATAGATCTACTTCGAAACCCCTTTCATCCATGCGATTCTGAATTGCATCACAAAAATCAAGCTTATATACATCCTCAATTTCTGCAATCAAAATCTCTTCACAGTCCCCATTAAAATTTCCAATTTCGTTTAAGGAATCACATACTATATCCTTAACCTCATCCCGTGTTAACCAAGCCATTATATACCCTTATTTATTCGTATTGACGGAAGAATATATCAAATAAATAATAACATGCAAGGACTTGTTATTTCTAAATATTATCCTAAAAAAATAAGGTACGGTTTTACAACTAATAGCTGAGGCGGATTGATCTTATGTAACCGCGAAGTCTATATTCTGAACGTCGAACATATTCGCAATTCAAAAAAACCTGTCTATGAAAGGCACCATTTATTTTACTCTTTTACTAGGGCTATTAGTAACTGATCTTGCTAATGCCCAATCAGTGCGGAAAAGCCAGAAAGGAACCGTTTCTCAGCAAATTGCTCAAACTATGATAAGTATTGAGTATCACCGCCCGGTAGCACGAGGAAGAGTACTATTTGGTGATGAAGGCATTGTGAACTATGACAAGGTTTGGATGCCCGGCGCTAACGAAGCTACTACCATTGAGTTTTCAGAAGATGTTTCCATAAATGGAAGCGAACTGAAGAAAGGAAAGTACAGTGTATGGACTATCCCAGGAGAAACCGAATGGACGGTGATCTTTAGTAATCAGTGGGATGCCTGGCACAGCAGATACCCGGAAGGTGAAGACGAATTAAGAATTACTGCTATTCCTGAAGAAGGAGTTCATATGGAAGTGCTGGCTTTTTACTTTCCGGAAGTAACCGAAGATTCAGCGATATTGAGGTTTCATTGGGGAAGCACGGTAATTCCTTTAGTTATTAGACTATAACAAAACTGATATGAGTAATGAAAAGCTTAAAAATTACAATCAGAAGTTACTGGCCCTTCTTGGTACTATAATGACCCTAATTGCTTTCGCAGTTTTGATATTAGTAATTATTATGGGGGTTTCAGAGATAAAATGGATGTTAGATTCGGGAGATGACGAGCCTGGAATACTTTCGGAAGAACGGATTGAAGAACTTCAGGAGGAAAATAAGCGCCTTCAGGTTGTTTCATATGATTTTCCCAGCCTGGTAGATACCCTAAATCTCAAGTACTTGATTCCAGTAAAACATAAGACACTAAACGCTGCAGAATTCATTGATCCGGATATATATGGACTATTCGATATGGCTGGATATCCACAGGGAAAAATTGACAGGAGATATTCAAGTAGTATATATGGTTCTTTCAATAACCTCTTGATTTATGACCAAAAGAATAAAACAATTTCAAAGCTCTTTGATAAGCGGGTGAACTTCGGAGAGATTAATACAAATTATATTAATGAAGATATCATAGTTCTAATGAAGGCATCTTCGGAAGATACTTTCAGAGATGGTGTTATAAATCTTAGAGATATGAAATCTCTGTACCTGTATTCGTTTTCAGAAGGAGAGCTCAGGAATATTTCTATTGAAGGTTTAGATGTTCAATACTTCAATTTTGTAGAGAACACCACAGATCTGTTAATACAATTTGGCATAGATCATAATAAAGATGGTAGGTATGATGAGGCCTATGAACCTTCGGTGATTAAGCTATACAATTTTGACAACGATAAGCTAATCGACGTAATCGACAAAAATACTAGTAATGATCTTCAAAAGTTACTTGAAGGTACGGAAGACTGAGTCCAGTTAATCTTCCTTCCTTACTGGCCTTCGATTGTCATCTGAAACAGTATCAATTAGCTTGTTATATGGATCTATACCTGCTGAAATAGGTTCTTCATCTACAATAATAGTAAGCGTGGTTTCAATTGAATCGAACTTATGCTTTTTCAGGTAAAGCACTTTTTCTTTTCCATCTTCATCTGTTGCAAAAACGCCAACATCAATCCAGTCTTGCAGTGGGAGAGAAAGCACCGGTCGGGATCTCCCTTCTACTTCCAGGCTTAAGCTATCTCCATTCGCATCTGTATAAATACGCTTCCCTCGTTCACTATTGGCGTACTTTACTGTTTGCACCGTAAGTTCGACCTCATATTTACCATCTTCGGTTTCTGAGAAATTGCTTTCTTTTACTCCGTTGTCATACAAGGTGATAGTTTTGAACATATCATCAATCAAGTACTTCAACGAATCAGGGGTAGCTTCTTTTAAAAAGGCAGTAAATTCGGTGGCAGTGGTATATGGAGCGTCCTGGAAAGCAACAGCGTCAATATACCGGCTAAGGGCTTCATTCATTACCGATTCTCCGATGTAATCGCTTAAGGCATAAAGCACTAATGAACCTTTGTTGTAATGAATGTATTGTTGGTTCTCATTGTAAATCAGGGGTCGCTCTCTTGTTCCTTCCAACGCACGACCAGTGAGATAACTATCAAGAGCATCTTTAAGGAAAATGCGCATCTGGTTTTCACCGTACTCCTTTTCCAAAACTTTTAAGGAACTGTATTCCGACATGCTTTCAGACATTACTGTAGCTCCCTGAACATTGGCTCCGATCACCTGATGTGCCCACCACTGGTGAGCTACTTCATGTGCGGTTATACTAAAGGGATAATCGACGCCATCTTCATTTTCATCGTCAACTTTAGCGATGAACCCAATAGCCTCTGAATAAGGAATGGTATTGGCAAAGGACTGAGCGAAGCCCCCACTGGTTCGAGGGAATTCCAGGATGCGAACCTGCTTATGTTGGTAAGGACTGAATTCTTCTGTGAAATAGTCCAGGCCTCGTTGTACCCCTTTGATCATCCGGTCGATATTATAGTCGTGATCCTTGTGGTAGTAGATCTCAATAGGCAATCCATTCCATGTATCACGGGCTACTTCAAAACGAGCAGACATGAAAGAGTAGAAGTTGAGCATCTTACTATCCATTTTGTAATGGAAATAGCGACGTCCATCTTCCTCCCATTCTTTTTGCAAATACCCTGGAGCAACTGCTATTTGGTCGGGAGAGGTACTAATAGTGGTTTCGAAATCAATCCAGTCTGCATCGTAGGAGATGTAGTTATTCTGAAGGGAGGCACTATCAGTTTGCGGAGCCATTCGTTCTTTAGGAGGAAGTCCAAACTTTTCCCGGGAATCTTCTCCAATCAACTCACTTTGTGGGTTATATCCAATTCTGGGGAAGAGCCCATTATTGATAAATGTTCCGTTGTTCAGAATCGGGGAGTTATTTCTAAGAATGGTATTTGGAGCATTCCATACTTCGAAATTGAATACAAGAGAGTCTCCGGGCTGAAGTGGCTCAGCCAGTTGGAAGATGTCATAGTTCATGGAATCATCTTCCATAACCAGTTCATAGTCGGCTTCGAAATCAAAGTTGGTTTCTCTGCTGCTGTGATCTATATGGATAGAATCGATGGCAAAAGGCGTTTTATTCTTTAGGATATAGGTTCCCTTTGCTTTGAAGTCTCTCGTTTCAGGATAGATATCAAGATCAATATTCGCACTTACAATTCTGGGTTGAGGGATATGTTCATATTTTCCATAATTAATTTCCCACTGAGCTTGCCGGGCTTCCCATTCTTTAGAAGTGAGGTACTCATTTTCAATGTTATTGACATAATAAATGTAACCGCCTATGAAGAGGAAAGCTCCAAACGAGAATACGAGTAGGGAAGATAATACCGGAGAGAATTCTTTTTTAGCCTTTACCCAGCGCCCCTTGAATCGATCTGCTAATCCTCGGTTCAGGAAAAGAATGGATAGGATGTACATACTAATACCAAGTAATAGCCAGTAGATTTTATACACGAAATAAATCCCCAGGGAGCTACCATAGCCGTTCATATCGGAATAGTTGGCATTAGGCCCACTATTGTACTTAAATATATCCTGTTCAATACCGATGCCATCAATAAAGGTCAAACCAATAGAGATTAATAGTAGAAGGAAGAATCCTATGTAATAATTTTTGAACCAAGTATGAATAAAAATGGCTAGTAAGCCCCAAATGACAACATGAATAAGTTCAATTCCATACAGATTGAAAAGGTATTGACCGATCTCAAATTTGAAGTAGCCATTAAACATTTGTACTCCAATACCAACAAGCATTATGGTTCCAAGAAGCAAGGCCTGCATTTTCACCAATGCAAAAAATTTGGATAGTAATAACGACCAATTGGGAATTGGAGTGGAATGAAGCAGCTGATCTACTTTATACGTCCTTGCTCGATGTAGTAAGATTCCAGCATACAAAAAGGTGAGTAGGTTGATGAACAGACCAAAAAAGGTGCCGGGTAGTTCAAGCATTTGCCAGGTAACCGGAAGAGTATCTGTTCCATAGATTTCACCACCAAGAGTAATAGTTAATAAAGATATTAGTACTCCGATAATAGCAATGATAATGAACGGCCATCCTCTTATGATATACTTTAAATCAGTATTAGAAGTGCTCCATGCAAGCTTCAGATGCTGAGTAAATGTATGATTGAAAGATACTTTGGGGAGTTGCACAGCGAGTATGCTTCCGAAGTTTTTCTTTGTTACTACCTCACCAGGCTTTTTGAAGAAGCTAAAACTAAATGCCTGCTGACTGAAGCTAAAGCTGTAGTAAACCAGTCCAAAAATAATTACACCAATTCCAGACCAAAGCAACCGATTGTAAATGATAATATTTTCCCAAGGAAGCATATTTTCATTTTGCTCATAGATCGTCCAGTATTGGGTATAGTAATTCAATGACTGGGCTCCAAATGGGTCAATCATTGCTGAAAGTAGTTCATTATCTAATCTTATACTGAGTAGGTTCGCTACAGTCTGAACGATTATGAGAACAAGCACAGCCAGGAAGCCCACACTTACGCTTCTCATAAAAGTTACTACCGCAAAAACAATAGCTCCATAGAAGAAGATATTCGGGATGATAAACATGATGAATGACTGCAAATAGCTCATCAATCGGAATGGCCCTAAAAGGTCTGGATTAGTACCAGGCATCACCGAACCAAGCATAATACCTATGGCTGTAATTACAACGACGATGAGCGCAATAGTCATCCCACTTAAAAACTTTGCAAACAGGTACTCCCACTTCCTAAATGGATAGGAAAAAGTTATGGAGTACATCTCATGTTGGAAATCCTTATAAATAGTCCCACCAATAATCGAAGGAAGCAGGAAGTAAATAAATAAGGTCATCTCATTAAGAATACCATTTATGGCAATAGGAGAATTGACAATAGTTACTGAGTTAATGCTTGCTGTAATACCCTCAAAGATTCCCGCTGCGGTCGCCATTATGAATACAGAAAGCAGGAACATTACTCCTGAATAAATGTAGAAAAGTGGTTTCTTGAACCAGGCCTTTATTTCAAACCAAAAAATATTGAAGAACATGATTAAGCTCCTGCTTCAACGGTTTGTTGATCCTGGTGAAGAGTGACAAAGTAGACATCTTCTAGCTCAGGTTTTTTTGCAGAAAAGCTTTCGTCAGGTTTGGTTAGGTTGTGTACCCGGATGTTAAGGCTGTTATCCTGGTTGAAGTTGGAAGAGATCACATTAAAAGAAGCTTCATGGGTTTCCAGTTCTTCCCGTTGGATATTCTTTGTCCAGATTTGACCTTCCAGTTGTTTAGTAGATTCTTCCGGCGTTTGATGAGCCAGGATTTTACCCCCGTTCATAATGGCCATATCAGTACAGAGTTCTTTCACGTCATCCACAATATGGGTAGAGAAAATCACAATATTATTGGTTCCAATTTCCCGGAGTACATTCAAAAAGCGATTTCGTTCAGCGGGGTCAAGACCAGCGGTAGGTTCATCCACGATAATGAGCTTTGGGTTATTCAATAAGAGTTGAGCGATTCCAAAGCGCTGTTTCATCCCCCCGGAATAACCCGCTACATTTTTTCTTCTTACTTCAAAAAGATTGGTTACCTCAAGCGCTGCGTGAACAATTTTATTTCGTTCAGCTTTACTGGAAATTCCCTTCAGTTTGGCAAAATAGTCCAATAAGTCCTCAGCGCTCATCTTGGGATAGACACCAAAAGATTGAGGTAAATAGCCTAGTACTTTACGAAGTTCAATCTGATTGTTGAGGATATCCAAATCATCCAAAAAAGCAGTGCCGGAATCTGGCTCCTGGAGAGTAGCTACCGTTCTCATTAGGGTAGATTTACCTGCACCATTTGGCCCAAGTAATCCAAACATTCCTGCTTCTATTTCCACGGAAACATTATCAAGGGCTCTTACCCCATTTTTATAGGTTTTCGAAATGTTAGATAAAGTCAGTTTCATAAGGTTGATACTTGTTTTGAATGATCAGGTGCAACAATACATGATTAGTCACAAAGTCGCACGAATTATTACAACTCTACTATGTAGTATTTATACAAATCTATCTGATGATAAGTGCTCTGAAAAATTAGATAGAAATAGTGGGTCAGAATTTACCGCAAACCAGCGCCTTCTCTACTCCGGGTGCCAATTGGTCAAGACCTTGAATGAATTGATCCTCACCTATGAGGATATCTGCTATCTGCCCACTGTATTTAATAGCTGTTTCTCTCATAAAGCCCATCATTGGCCATCCCCATAATGCAGAAAAAAGAATCCCATCTTCTTCAAAATATGGATCGGTGAGGTAAGTGCATTCGATTACATTTTCTACGGCACTTCTATTTGTGGGACTTCCACCAATTAAGTCGATGACTACTGTTCCTTTTTCAAGCAAACTTTTCGTGTGATCTCTGGTCACCAGATAATTTATCCCCCGAAGGTGGGCAGGCTGTTCAGCACCATTGACGATTAAATCAGCAGATTCAATATAGGATTCAATTTCACCAGTTTTGGTATGAGCCTTACCAAGTACTTTGATAGTTCGAATTCCTGCTTCATAGCACTCATGAATGGCGCCCATTCCTACATTTCCATATCCAAGAATAACAGCAGTTGCCGCTGAAGCTTCCATTCCTTTCTCACTGACTTCATGAAGTAGTTTTAATCCATACCGAGCACCTGCCCTACCCGTTTCGTGCAAGGCCTCGATCTTACGTTTTCCAAACTTAGGAGCCGGATTTACCTTTCGATAATATTTTAGAGCCTCTTTTCCATAATTCTCAACGAAAGGATGGACATCATAATAGCGTACATTAAGCCCTTCGAGTTTGTTTACGAGAGAATCTGCTTCTTCAAAGATTTCAGAATCAAAAACGACGACGGAGTGGCTATGCAAATCGCCAAGCTCGTCTGGAGCTACATCCAAAGGATGAAGTGTAAGCTTGGAAGGAGAGTGATTCATTAATCGCCGGATAACCCCGCTCATTCGTTCAGAATATCCGATTACATGAAATTCATCCATATCAACCCCGGCCCTTCGCAGATCCATTTCTACGCAGTTATCTGCCGCCATAAGTCCCAGTACCAATTCCTTTGGGAGTTTTTCCGGAGACTGAACCACATATTCCATGGCTACCACATTAATCTGGTGTTTCTCTAACAATTTTGCTCGCTCAGGAAACGAACTGAAATGTGCCATACAAAACAAGGTGCTCCCAGGCTTCATAAGTGGAATACTTTCCATAGCAGGACCTTTGAATTTAATTACGAGATCCTTGTTTTGATAAAGCTCAGCATTGCTTTGCAGGTTTGCTCCGGCATCTACATATTCCTGATTAGAAAAGCCAACCCCTTCTCCAGCTCCGTACTCTACAAAAACTTCGCAGCCGTACTCAATCAGTTGTTTTACATCGTTTGGGATAAGTGCTACTCTTTTTTCCAGAGCTCCAGGGTTTTCTGGCGATTCGATTTCCTTAGCCAGACCAATAATTTTATACATACAGCAAGTTAGTTTGTAGCTTTGAAATTAGGATTTTGTATGATTCCGAATAAGTTACCAAAAGGGTCAATTACTGTCGCTACATAAACCTCTCCACCCACGTGCATAATTTCCTCATCAGCTGTAGCTCCTTCTGAAATTAACATTTCCCAGGTTGCATTTATATCGCTTACTCCCCAATAAACAATACTACCCTGAGTCCCAGGTTTTCGGTCGGGAATTAACCCAAGCTCATAACCGCCAATATCAAATCCCACATAATAATCTTCATCGAAATATGGTTCTTGCTTAGTAATCTTGCTATACCATTTTTTTGCTTCAAGTAGATTTGGCGCTGGATATATAACCGTTCGCAGTCCTTTAATCATGATCCTTTTTTGCAAGAAGGTAATAAAAAGGTAGGCTGGAAATAAAAAAGCCTCAATGGTATCATCCGATTAAGGCTTGGGGTACAGAATAAAAGCTATAAATAGGTTATGATTGTAGTAATTGAACCAGTAAATATTCCTTTTAAGTTGGGTCTAATTTTTTAGTTCTATGTCTACTGAATGCCTTCCTTTTTTGGATCTGAGTAAACAATCAGCAGTAAGGTTAATTCTAATCAGCCTGAAGTTTCTATATGAGTAACAGTATGTTTGATCGTTACAAATTCAAATCTTCCAAAGGTTTCTGTATTAGTATTTAGTTTGATTGTAATTGGTTCGATAGTTTCAAGAGTAGCGCCACTAACAATTGTTGCAAAAGCTCCATGTATGCCTTTGAGATTAAGGGAGAATAGATAACTCGGGAAGAGAAATTTGAATAGTAGTCTATCTATTTTTACAGATAAGAACTAAGAGATAATGCGATTACTTAATAACCAATTTGAATTCCAACGGAGAAATAATCTCTATCACTTAGTTGTAATCCTTTTGAGATATCGGATTTATTGAATTCAAAATTAATGATAAATGCACGAACTGGTTCGAACTGAGCCTTGACTTCTATTTCGTTAATATGATGTACATCTCCGCTTAAAAAACGAACAACGTCTCCTCCTCCCTGAGGTTCAAAGATATCTCCCCCAACATCTTGAACTAATACCCCGTTTTCGTCAACCACATTAAGCCCTTTTCGAATTCTTTTTAAGGCCAGTTCTACCCATGCACGCTTTGGGAGCCACTGCCGGATTTTTATCATCGCCTGATCGCTATTAGGGCCAAGGTCATGTCCTAAGGATTGATTGAAATTCTCATAGGTATTAAACCTGAATATATGCGTATAGTAGTAGGGTTCAATTCGGAAATATTCCAAATTAACACTGGTACCAGTTTTATAAGAAGTACTAATCCCAGCCTGATAAGATAAAACTGCATCTTCAGAAGAACGATTTCCAGTTTTTTTAAACACATCTGAGACCTTGTTTATATCATCCATTCCTAATCCCGCATATAACTCGACTGATTTGAATGGTCTAATAATTCCTTCAAAATTTATACCGGGGTTATCTCGATCCTGATTATTCTCTTCTGCTACGTCAACAAGGTAAAGAGGGTTTAAATGGCTAAAATCTAAACTTCTGTTACTATATATAACTGTTTGAGTATATATCATACTGATCCAACTGAACGGTAATAATTCGAATCTTCGCAATACTATCCATCTTGGAGTTGTTACCCTTGATAAGAAGTCCTCATCATTTACAGTAATAGTTTCATTTTCTGTACCCAGACTTTGAATAGAACCATGCATGTATGAAACTTTCAAATATTTGGAGTTCCAATTGAGTCTCATCCAATCAAAATCAGGTGCCTGCCTCGAAAGGATCAAGGATTGATCGACTCCCAGCCCATACTTAAGTGATCCTCTTCCGATATCGAAACGAAGCTTGCCATATGCAAGAGATGCAAAACTTTGGGTATAAGAACCAGATGATTTCCCTTGTAATATGAAGAAAGTATCTCCAAAAACTGGATGATATTGTACAGCTCTTTCACTACCTAGTTCAGTAAAGTTTTGGTACTCGAGATGTAGACCTATGAGGTTATACAGACTTCCGTATCCTCTAAAGCCTTTAAAGTCATGAATACCTTGAGTAGTAACTCCTCCTGATTCATTAACAATATTTCCGTATCCCCACCAGGCGTCCAAAACCACATTTGATATAGAATCATTATAGCTAAACAAGTGTGATTCCTCATCACTAAGGTAATGAGAAACTTTCTTTTTGAGGATTGTAGAAACAGACCTGTCGTCTGTTTTTAACAAATCATTCGGTGAATTCTCTATTTGATAATCCAAATCAAATTCTTTCGAGTAGGCTACGTATTGTTTGCGATCAAAATAGCCAAGCTCTCCTTCTTCAATATCCGATAAGATGGTTGATATCTCCCCCCTGGAAAGAGGGAGAACTTCATAATTATAAGAGGGGGCGTTTCCAAGAACACGTTGATGATGCAACCATTCATAGACAGGGTGATTGGCAGGTACCAGCGATATCTGCGCTCTGCTCGTACTGCTTAGAATTATTGTAAAAAGAAAAAGAACGAAGAAAGGTTTGAATAGTTTCATGGAAGCCTATCAACTGATTGGTTTGGAGATCTATCATTATCTCCTTCGATATTCCAAATTAATTTGATGAATTGTCGAGGCGACAGGATTTGAACCTGCGACCCCTCGGCCCCCAGCCGAGTGCGCTACCGGACTACGCCACGCCTCGAATATTCAAAGATACATATCCTTTTCCTGAAAACTCAACCAGTTTAACCAGCAGCTTTTGCTTTTATTGGGGGTTTGTTGGATTGATGTTTCTTCATATATCTTCGCTTAGCAATGGAGATAAGCGGGGTTCCTAGCGCAGCCGGAAGAATCCAGGAAAGCCATGCATATTCAAGATGAGCTAGGTGAGTTCCGGACATCTGTACGGCAAAGGCGGTGACGGCTGCGATATAGGCTCCACAAAACGCAGACATATGATGGTAAAACCACCAAAGTTTGTCATCAACATTCTTCTTTCGGAATATGATCATGTCTTCAATGGCGCTCCAGCTGGTAAGAAATCCAAATACGGTTAGCAGAATAATTAGAGGCTTGATACTTCCTGAATCAATATATCGTGTTACTGCCAGATATAGGAAAGATAGCCCTGCAAGTGTGGTAATTATCGCTCCAGTCCAATCAATCCAATTTTGTTCACCAGGTTTCTTGCGGTACAACACTCTATACCCAGTGAAACACATATAAAAACTGAATACGGCGATAACAAGAAGAAAGTAATTGAATCGATAAAAGAAGATCATAAGCAGGGCGGTAGCAAAAATGCCAAACATGGTCCAGAAAAAAAGCTTACCGCTTAAGCGATGGAGTTTCCCTCCTTTTTTTGAAAACATAGGAATTAAACCCGAGATCAAACAAAGGGCTCCAAGAAGTACATGGGTATATCGTAGAATGTCGTGCATAGTCAAGTGCTTTAATTGAGTTTGCACAAACTACGCTGGCATGCTTTAAGTGATTTACGTCAGGGATTTAGACTCGATTTCAGGGACATAAAAATATCAATAAGGGACGAGGAGTGATAACCTGGGACGAGATGAGGTGATCAATGGCTAGATTGATGCCCAGGATTTTAGATTATCCGCATAGGTTTTTGATACGGGTATTTTCGAGTCTCCTGAATCTAATGTAAGAGTGTATCCGTTTCCAGAAGGCTTGACTTCTCTTATTTTTTTTGCATTCACCAAAAAACTTCGATGGCAGCGAATGAGATAGTCAAATTTTGAAAGACTGGCTTCCAGTTGTTTGAGAGTAAATCGTAACTGAAAAGTATGGTTACTTTCACAATGGAAAACCAGATAATTCTTTTTTGACTCGACATACAATAACGCTTCAATATTGATATTTCGGGAATCTGACTTATTTAGTTTGATTGTCCAACGTGTAACTGATTTAGGAAGATCTCCATCCAGCTGGTCAACAATCGGAGTAACTTCATTAAGTCGTGTTGATAGCGCCTGGTTCTTTTCAAAAAGATAAGCTCCTAATATTGGCAGGATAGCAATTATCAAAGTTAGCACAGTTAAAGTGAGAAACCCCTGAGCAGTAGCTTCTGAATTACTTAGAACCAGATAGAAAATGTAGTTTGCTATCGCAATTGTAGTAATTATGAGGGTAGTAACAATGGTCGAATTAACAGATCGTTTAGTACGCTGATTAATAATAAAAAGCAGTATTTCGTAAAAAAGAACTATCCCTCCTGAGATAAGTCCGAAGCATAGTGCAATCAAAAGAGTGAGTACTACGGAATAATGCGGGTTGGAAAGCATATAGATATACACCCCAATCCACACCAAAAAAACAACTATGCCGATAGTTTTGAGCTTACTTGCTATATGTGGAATTACTCTGCTCATCCTTTAGATTGGCAAAGTTCTACAAGAACTCCTGTGTTTCCTTTTGGGTGAAGAAAAGCCACTAATTTATTGTCAGCACCTTCTTTGGGTTTTTCGTTTAGAACGATGAACCCTTCCTTTGATAACCGCTCAAGTTCGAGATGGATATCATCTACTTCAAAAGCTACATGATGAAGGCCTTGCCCTTTCTTTTCTATATACTTTGCAATAACAGAATCTTCTGATGTAGCCCCAAGTAACTCAACTTTTGACTCTCCAGTTTGAAAAAAAGCAGTTTCTACTTTTTCGCTTTCAACAGTTTCTCTTTTATAGCAGGGGCTATTTAAAATTTTCTCGTAAATCCTGATAGCCTCATCAAGGTCTTTTACTGCAATTCCAATATGGTCTATGTGCATAGTTTTAAATTTTTTTTGGGGACAAAAAGCCTCTTATTTTGTACCATCAACGCAAATGAAAATACTTCAAAACAAAAAAAACAAATGAAAAGAATTTCCATTCTATTAGTTTTTGTAATTCTAAGCCTAACGTGTACCGATAAAGAGGAAGTTAGTAGAGCAATTGCAACAGATGAAATTGCAATTATCAGTACAAATTTTGGAGATATACATGTAGTACTATATGAAGAGACTCCGTTGCACAAAGAAAATTTCCTAAAGCTAGCCAAAGAGGGCTTTTACGATAGTACCACTTTCCATAGGGTAATGAATGAATTTATGATTCAGGGAGGAGATCCATTTTCAAAGGATGATATCCCATTTAATGATGGTCAGGGAGGCCCTGGATATACAATTAATGCCGAGTTCAACAACAAATTTTACCATAAAAAGGGGGCATTAGCTGCAGCCCGTTTAGGGGATCAACAAAATCCTGAGAAAAAATCTAGTGGGTCTCAGTTTTATATCGTTCACGGAAGAACGGTATCTAGCTTGGAATTGAACCAGATGCTTCAAAGCTTGAATAACCAGGCGATACAACAAATGCTGGCAAAGTATGTACAGGCACCTGAAAACAATGAGCTCCTTCAATCATTACAGCAATTTCAAATGGCAGGTCAGCTTGATAGCGTGCAGGCTATACTGACTCGTGTTAAACCTATAGCAACAGAGGGCTTCATTCCAAAGATATATACGGAAGAGCAAAGGGCTGTATATAGCACCGAGGGTGGTGCACCTTTTCTTGATGGTAATTATACAGTTTATGGAGAGGTAATCAGAGGTCTTTCGGTAGTAGATTCTATCGCGGTTCAGAATACCAATCAGGCGGATCGACCCTTTGAGGATATAGTAATGACCGTAAGAGTGGAAGAAATGAGCCGAGAAAAGATTACTTCCGAATATGGATATTCGTACGATAACTAATCATAAAAAAAAGCTCCTATTAATCATTTTCTTTGTATCTGCATTCGGCATGTCATGTACTGAAGAACAGGAGCAGGTGCACTTTTTTCTGGATGGGTACCCTGAATTACAGTTTGTAGATTTAAGGGGGAACCCGATTCCCCCCGAATTCTTTATTCGGCATGAAAACCAGAATGGGATGTCGGTTTATGAGATTCAGGATCTTACACTTAGTCTGGTTTACCGCAAATCTAAAGAAGCTTATTCCGGTTTTATAAGAACATACCATTGGGGAGTATATAATATCGAAGCTGTGTTTAAAGACGGAAGTATAGAACGTCTAAGGTATTGGCATCCAAACCGTCAGCTAGCTATGGATAGAGATTATCAAACCGGAAATGGAAACGTTTGGACCTCGGAAGGAAAGCTTGCTATTACATGGGAAGAGGGAGAAACTCAGTTTAGAAACACGCTAACAGGAAAGATAAAAAGTCTGCATAGTGACAGTATCAGTTATTTTTTTGACTACGATGGAAATTTATTGCATTATACGTTGCGTACAGACACCGCTTTCCTTCAGTATTATGCGGATGGTTCTCCCAGGTATGTCTTTCCGATAGGAAATAATGGATCAATCAATGGATTGGTCAAAAGATGGCATCCCAATGGGCAGGTACAAGCCATTGGTACTTATAAGGATGGAAAGGAATCGGGAACTTGGATAGAATACGATTCGTTAGGTAACGTGCTTGGTCAGGTTGATTACGAACAATAACATTACGGATTAAGATAATTTCCATTAGCTGGGGAATTTTCTTGAAGTAATTCAATGAAGTTAAGGAGTTATTGTGTGGAGACCATTACACCTGGATTACATCCTTTCTAAGTACGAACCCTTAAGTGCCAAGGTAATTGTACCATTGATTTCCTGGATTTTAATCATTTCAGGTACAATTGCTGTAACGTTCATAAACCTCCCTGAAGACTGGATTAGTCAAAGCTCCGACAGGAGTCAATTACTTACTTTCTTCATTTTAAATCCCCCTCTTCTCATTTGTTTATTATTATTGTTCTGGGTGGGTTTTGAATGGGCCTTTATCCCGATTTTTTTATCAATGTTTATAATTGGGATTTTTAGTCACTTACCTTTTTACTGGTCAATTTTATTTGCTCTTTCTTTCGTTTTCGGATTATCAATTTATGCTATAGTCTATCATAGCTTGTCAGTCGACTATAAGTTGAGGGGAATAATGAGCGTGGTAGTTTATATCATTACCTCTTTTATTTCTGCTACAGCAAGTTCACTAGGAGCATTCATTTGGAGTATGTCTCACGACTTAACCGTTTCGCAAACGGAAAGTCTTTGGAATGGTTGGTGGGCTGGGTCATTCCTACAGTCAATTATTATTGTAGGGCCTCTTTTGTTCATTTTTTCTCCCAAAATTGAACAATTTAAAGTCAGGCAATATGAAGTTCCTGATCGGGGAGAGATTTCATTGAATTGGATTTACAGTACTATTGTTGTTGTTACCATAGTAATCTCTGTTTTCATTTATTCAGGAAAATACCTCGGCCAGCAGCGCGTAGCTGAAGAGGTAATGGCCATGGAGTCAAAGTCATTAGAGTTGATTATTGGTTCATTAGAATCATTTCAAGTGATTACGTGGATATCTATTTGGATAATTCTATGTGTTGGATTTGGTGCTGTGTTCTTAATTGGAAGCTGGAACAGAGAACTGAAAGCCAAAGTCGAGGAAAAGACCTTTTCTCTTAAAAAAATCGAGGAAGAGCTTATTCAATCTCTTTCGGAAAAAGAGGTTTTGCTTAAAGAGATTCATCACAGAGTAAAAAATAATCTTGCCGTTGTTACGGCGCTTTTAGACCTGCAGTATATGAACACGAATGAAGAGAAGGTCAAACATGTATTGAGCGATTCCAAGTCAAGGGTTAAGTCTATGGCCTATATCCATGAAACACTTTACCAAACTGAGAATTTCTCTAAAGTAGATTTGCAAGAGTACCTGGATAGGTTGTGCAAATCCATTAATACCACGTTCAATCCGATGGGAAAGAATATTTCTATTATTCTCGATACAAGTGGGCATAGTTTAGAAATGAGTAAAGCAATCCCCCTGGGTCTTCTATTAAATGAACTCCTGGTGAATTCATATAAACATGCATTTACTAATCGAGAAAAAGGTACTATTAACGTCGGGTTAGAAAAAAATGGTGATAAACTGGAGTTAAAAGTCAGAGATAATGGAGTTGGATTTGAGTTAAATGAGAACAGAGAGAGAAATAAAACTCTTGGTATGACCATCATCAAGACCTTAGCTCGTCAACTTCAGGGCGAAGTTGAAATGAATTCGCAAGAAAGTGGTACTCAATTTAAGTTGACTATGAAGCTGGCTTCATAAGCTTGTATATTGAGTTAAGATAAACCTAGTTCAATGAGCCACCACCCTCTTAAAATGAAACGAGAATATCCCTTTTGGATGAAGGCCTCTGTTACGCTAGCAGGGCTTTCTCTACTTTTTGTAATTCTAAGCTATGGGAAATTTATCCTTATGCCGCTGGCTTTCGCCGCATTTCTTTCTATGCTATTAAGTCCGGTGACCAGGAAACTCGAGAGTTGGAAGTTAGGCCGTGCCTTTAGTATCGTTCTAACTCTTCTGTTAGTCATTGTTGTATTTGCTGGAATTATCTCTCTTATTTCCGCTCAATTTGTCCAGTTTTCAGAGCGGGTACCGGAAGTAACGGAGAGGTTAAAAAATGTCATTGATGAAGGGATACAATTTCTTGAGGAAACAGCAGGCTTGTCCCAGGAAGAGCGTACCAATTATTTGCGTCAGGGTTTGAGAAACCTGGTTGACCGAAGCGGGCAATTTGTAAGTTCTTTTGTTGGGGCTACTACAAGTGCATTTACACTAATTTTGCTTATACCCATTTTCATCTTTTTTATGCTGTACTATAGGGAGATGTATCAGACTTTTTTCAGAAAGCTCTTTGAAAATAAGGATGGTAGTTCAAGAATAGACATGGTGTTAATTGATGTTCAGGATGTGACTCAAAACTACCTGGTTGGAATGCTTACTGTGATTGGGATTCTTGCGGTGCTAAATACTGTAGGTTTATTCATCATTGGGATGGAGCACGCCATATTTTTTGCCGTTTTTGCTTCACTAATGGCCGTTATTCCTTATATCGGAATCATAATCGGCGCTCTTCCACCCTTGTTATTTGCGTTTCTACTCGGCGATTCTTTACTCCAGCCGGTTCTTGTAATAGCGGTCTTCGGAGTCGTTCAGTTTTTGGAAGGAAATTTTATCACTCCAAGAATCGTAGGTTCAAAAGTCTCTATAAATCCATTTGTAGCCATGCTTGCCTTAATCATCGGAGGGGAAGTATGGGGCATTTCAGGTATGATTCTATTTGTACCACTGATTGGAATACTCAGAGTGATTTTTGAAGAAATTGAAGAACTCAAACCCTATGGGTATTTACTTGGAAATAGAATAGAGTATTGACCCTTTGTTCAAATGATATTGCAGTGTTCCTAATTTTAGTTATTGGTTATTCGTTATTGATGGATCACCTCTCCAATAACGAATAACCAATAACTATTATATAGTCTAACCAACATTCTCTCATGAAATCGTTTCTCACTTCACTCAGTCTACTCAGCATCCTATTTTTAGCTGGCCCCATTAATGCTCAAATTGTACCCACTCCGTTCTCGAAAGGAGTGAATCTAACCAACTGGTTCCAAGCAGGATCTCCTCAGGAAATTGATTTTTCCAAGTACTCTAAAGAAGACTTTGAAAACATAAAGAGTTTAGGTGCCGATGTAATTCGCCTTCCTATCAACCTCCATTCTATGACTGCCGGAGCACCGAATTATGAAATTGATTCCCTATTCTATTTTTTTCTGGACCAGGCGGTTGATTGGGCTGAAGAACTGGAGATGTATTTGATTCTTGACAATCACACCTTCGATCCGCTTGATGCAACCGATCCAAATATCGGTGATGTACTTGTTCCGGTTTGGACGCAAATGGCTACACATTACGGCGACCGATCAGAGTACATCATGTTCGAAGTGCTAAATGAACCACATGGAATAGCTAACTCAACCTGGAATGACATCCAAGGAGACGTAATTGATGCCATCAGGCTTGTAAATACCAAGCACACGATCATCGTTGGTCCGGCTGATTACAACAGTTTTAGAAGTCTCGAGTTTATGCCTGAGTATGCTGATACTAACCTGATCTATACCTTTCATTTTTATGATCCATTTGTGTTAACCCATCAAGGGGCTACCTGGACAGATCCGTCAATGGGGCCTTTATCAGGCGTTCCATTTCCCTATGATGCAGCCAGTATGCCAAGTCTGCCAGCTTCCTTAGCAGGAACATGGATTCAGGGAGCATTTAATAACTATGCTAATGAAGGAACTCCGGAAGATGTCCGTGAGCTATTAGATATTGCTATTGATTTTGCCGAGACCCGCGGAGTACCGGTATTCTGTGGTGAGTTTGGGGTATATATTCCAAACAGTGATAATGAATCTCGTGTGAACTGGTATGGAACCGTAGGTCCGTATTTATCAGAGAATAACATTGGTTGGACCATCTGGGATTACCAGGGAGGCTTTGGGATTTTTGAAGCGGGTACAGGAGAACTCTTTGATCACGACATTAATGTGCCATTGGTAGATACACTGGGCTTTATCGTACCAGAGCAAACCGAATTAGTAATAAGACCAGATTCTGTGAGCTTCGATATTTACAGGGACTTTTCTGCAAAAGGAGTATCAAGCTCAGGTTCCGGAGGCTTGGTCAATCTGTATGACACAGAAAATGTATATGACGGTGAGTTTAGTATCTCCTGGACGGGGGCCACTCAATACAGCGCGATCACCTTTGATTTTAGCCCAAATAAAGATTTATCCAGGTTACAAGAAGAAGGATATACACTCTATCTCCAAATGATAGGAGATACTCCGGGAACAGATGTAGATTTACGTTTTATCGATACGGACACCAATACCGATGGTGATCGCCCTTGGCGTGCAAATATCAGAATTGATGAAAACAGGATAAACTTTGATGGAACCTGGCAAGAAGTAATTATTAGTTTAAATGAGATTACAGAAATGGGTAGCTGGGATGATGGAGCATGGCACGAACCTCAGGGAGATTTTGATTGGTCGGCGATAGATGTGTTCCAGATTGTAGCTGAAACTGGAAACCATGGGGCTGCTAAATTCTGGTTTGATGATATTCAAATAAATGCAGCACTTATAAATTCCAACGAACAACCTGGCGATACTCCGCTGGAGTTTGCTTTAAACCAAAACTATCCAAACCCATTTAATCCATCGACGACCATCAGCTTTACACTTGCTGGTACTCAACATACTTCGCTAAAAGTATATGATCTGCTTGGCAGAGAAGTCTCGGTATTGGTTGATGAAGTTAGAAGTATCGGTAACCACGAAGTTCGCTTTGATGCTTCAGCTCTATCTTCAGGCGTTTATCTGTATGAACTCAGAGCCGGAGATTTTGTACAAACCCAGAAGATGCTATTGGTGAAGTAGGGCAGGATAGCCTTTTGATACTCCCGACTTACTTTTTGCGGTCATCCTGAGCAAACCTGCGAAGGATCTAATCGAATAGCTTGTCAGATTCTTCGGCAGTAGCCTCAGAATGACTTGGTTTTTAGGGGTTAGATTTAGTTCGAAGAGATTTCTTATATAGAATTGATATCAAATAGCTTATCTGGCTTTAAAAAACTTTATCACTTCATCAGCACTCTTAGTATTCAGTACTCGCTCCTTTTCGTATTTTCCTTTTCGGGCGATGCGAACCCCATACTTCATCAAATCAATGTTATCAATATTGTGCGCATCCGGGTTGATGGAGGTCATCAAGCCTACTTCTCTGGCTTTGTTACCGAAGCTCCAGTCTAAATCAAGGCGCAAAGGGTTGGCGTTTATTTCAATAGAGGTATTATGCTCAGCAGCAAGAGCGACCAGTTCATTCAAGTCGATATCGCTTCCATTTCGTTTAAGCAATAGTCTTCCTGTTGGGTGACCAACCATACGGGTATAAGGGTTTTTAATAGCATTGCGGAAACGCTCCATCATTTTATCCCGAGGCATATCCAGGGTTTGATGAACACTTGCAATAATGAAATCGAAGCCTCCTAAAATATCATCGGAATAATCCAGGCTGCCATCTGCAAGAATATCTGATTCGATACCTTTGAAGATGACGAAATCTTTTCCAGAGCTTTTAAATTCTTCATTCAGTTGATCAATTTCTTCCCATTGTTGCTTTACTTCATCTTCAGAAAGTCCACCAGCGTAGGCTGCTGTTTTGGAGTGATCGGTCATGCCCAGGTATTCGTAGCCACGTGCCATACAGGCTTCTGCCATTTCCCGGATAGAGAACTTTCCATCACTCCAGGTACTATGGGCATGGATTACTCCCCGGATATCTGCATCGGTAACAAGAGAAAGTTCGTCCTGCTCTTCAAAAATTTCGAACTCGCCTCGGTCTTCTCTTAGCTCCGGTGGGACCCAATTGAGTCCAAGCATGTTATAAATATCCGTTTCTGTTTTAAATGGATTCGGAGCCTCCCAATTAGTTTCTCCGTTTTCAAATAAGTCATACAATCCGTACTCATTTAAACTCATTTTTCTCTCCCTAGCACGAGATCGCATCACCACATTGTGTTCCTTACTTCCAGTGAAGTACATAAGGGCAGCAGCAAAGTTTTCAGGCTTTACAATCCGCAGATCCACTTGGCGACCTTCTTTAGTCCGAACAGAGCTTTTAGTATCTCCCTTTCCAAGAACTTCGGTAACTCGTTCATGATTAGTAAACACCTCAAATAAATTTGGGATATGTGCTTCATCGGCAGCAATAAGAATATCAATATCACCTATGGTTTCTTTGGATCGGCGTAATGACCCCGCTATTTCGATTTGCTGAACGCCTTCTAAATCCTTCAAACTTTCCATGATGGATTCGGCAATGCTCGCTGCCTGATCTAGTCGGCATCGCTCATCAAACTTCTCCATCCACTCAATAGATTTCGAAATCTTTTCTGCTGATTTACCTCCCAAACCCGGAAGCTTGGCCAGCTCACCACTTTCTATTAAGGTTTTTAGTTCCTCGATTTCAGTAATACCAAATTCCTGATGAATCTTAAGAATGTTCTTTGGTCCAAGCCCGGAAATATCCAACCATTTAATTAGGCCTAGAGGTACTTTCTCCTTGAAAGCTTCAAGAACCGGCATGCTTCCGGTTTCTGCATACACATAGATATCCTCAGCGATAGATTTACCAATGCCTTTAATATCAGTAAGGTTCTTGTTTTCGATGTATTCATTGATGTCATCGCTTAAACCTTTTATAGTCTGAGAAGCTTTGTCAAAGGCGATGGCTTTGAACCGGTTTTCTCCGGCTAGCTGCATAAGCTGAAATACTAGACTGAGTTGTTCGGCTACATCCTGGTTGGTGGGCATAATTCTGGCATTAGATTTGAGCTGAAAGTACATAGCTCTCTTAAAGCCCTCAAGCATTAATCTCTTTTTTCAAAAACTTCAACAAAATGGTTGTCCCTTCCCAAAGGATACAGTACAATTGATGTTTCCATATAAATCAGATTTTTCAACATGATGAAACGATTTTCTACCATTTTTTTAATGAGCTTGTTTGCATTCACAGTTGCCTTTGCTCAACTGCAATCACCTGCCGAGTATTTAGGGTATGAGCTAGGCGAACAATGGACTCCTCACTACAAGGTGTACAACTATTTCCATCATGTAGCGAAAAATTCTGATATGGTAGCCATTGAAGATTATGGATTCACTTATGAAGGCAGGGAATTGACTCATGTGGTAGTTACTTCAAGACAAAATCATTCGAACCTTGAAGAAATCCGACTCAATAACTTGAAGCTGGTTGGGTTTGAATCAGGTGAGGTTACGGATAATACTAAAGCTATTGTTTGGCTGAGCTATAACGTGCATGGCAACGAGGCTTCGTGTAGTGAAGCAGCCATGAATACTATTTATGAATTGATAGCTAATAATTCTTCCTGGTTGAATGATGTGGTAGTGATCATTGATCCAATGTTAAACCCGGATGGCCGGGACAAATACGTAAATTGGAATAAGGCAATTACTGGAGCATTAGCTGATCCCGATCCAACAGCCCGCGAACACAATGAGCCCTGGCCAGGAGGTAGGGTTAATCATTATTATTTCGATTTAAACAGGGATTGGGCCTGGCAAACCCAAATTGAAAGCCAGCAACGTACTCAGGCATATTTGAAATGGATGCCTCATGTGCATGTGGATTACCATGAACAAGGCTATAACAGCCCCTACTATTTTGCTCCTGCGGCAGAGCCATTTCACAAGGCCATTACTGATTGGCAGCGGGAGTACCAAACTATGATTGGAGAGAACAATGCCCAATATTTTGATGAGAATGGTTGGCTGTATTTTACTCGTGAGATTTTTGACCTCTTCTATCCAAGTTATGGAGATACATGGCCTACCTTTAATGGCGCTATTGGGATGACTTATGAGCAAGCTGGTCATAGCCGTGCAGGGTTAGCTATTATTACTAACCAGGGAGATACACTTACTCTAAGAGATCGATTAATACATCACAGTACAACCGGACTTTCTACAGTAGAGATTACCGCTCAAAATGCTTCGAGAGTAGTTCAAGAATTTGGAGATTATTTCAGTAATACCCTCGAGAATGGATCAGGTGAGTACAAAACCTTTATTGTTAAAAAGAGCAGTAACCCGGATAACGTAGCAAGGATGATGCGCTACCTGTTAGACCAGAAAATCTCAGTTCGGGCTGCAGAAAGAGCGAGTACGGTAAGTGGCTATAATTTTGCAAATGGGCAGACAGAGCGAGTGAATATCGAAGCAGGCGATTTTGTAATTAGCACCTATCAACCACAAGGGACCTTAGTACGGGTACTATTCGAACCAAGACCTGAATTAGCCGATTCACTTACTTACGATATTACGGCATGGGAGGCACATTATGCTTTCGGTGTAGATGGGTATGCGTTGACGAGTAGAGTAGCTGAAACGGGTGTTTCAATGGAAACAGAACCCAGATTATCTCCATCTGTCGATCGACCATATGCCTATTTAGCTAAATGGAATTCATTAGACGATGTGAAGTTTCTAGCTCATATTCTCAAGAAAGGGGTAAAGGCCCGGTACTCTGAAGTGCCTTTTTCTATGGATGGAACTCAATATCCTGCAGGTACGCTTGTCATCACACGAAACGGAAATGAAAGGCTTAAAGGTTTTGATGATATCGTGAAAGACGCGGCTGATTTATTAAACCGTGACCTGACACCCGTTTCAACCGGGTTTGTAACTACCGGAAAGGATTTTGGATCATCTTCCATTAACCTGGTTAAAGCTCCAAGGATTGGGCTAATTGCCGGAGAAGGAACAGGAAGCAATAATGTTGGGCATATTTGGCATTATTTTGATCAGGTAATTGAATATCCCGTTACTCTTATCAATCGTGATGATGTGGGATATATAGATTGGAGTGATTATGATGTAATGCTCCTTCCGCCAGGTTCCTACGGTGGTACTTTTGGAGAATCTGGAATTGGTGATTTACAGGACTGGATCAGAAGCGGAGGAACACTAATTGCAGTTGGCGGAGCAAATGGTTTCCTGGCTCGACAAGAAGGATTCAATTTAACCCGCAAGTCTTCCGATAATGGAGAAGAAAGTATGGAAGACAGGCTTAGAAAATACTCAGATTCGGATCGCTCATTTATTCCAAATCTTAGTGTAGGAGCTGTATATGAACTTAGCATGGACAATACACATCCACTCGCCTTTGGATATGACGAGACCTATATGTCGTTAAAGTTGGGTTCTACTTCTTACGAGTACCTGGAAAATGGATGGAATGTGGGGGTTGCTAAAGATGGAGCTCCAAGGAGCGGCTTTGTTGGCCATAGGGCACAGGAACTTATGGGAGAATCCCTTTCTTTTGGAGTTCAAAATATGGGAGCTGGTGCAGTAGTGTATATGGTAGATGATCCATTTTTCAGAGGCTTCTGGCACAATGGAAAACTACTAATTGGGAATGCGGTATTTTTTGTTGGGAATTAGCAATGATCAATTAACAATGGCTCAATGAACAATGGAGCCATTGTTAATTCTTAATTGAGTCATTGGATAATTCCACCTCGCTGGCTATAAACCCAAAGGAAGCCCAGCTATTGCCTTTAACTACCTGGTTCCAGATTTCATAAGCTCGGGCGCTTCGTCCGTTCATATAATGCCAGTTGCCAATACCGTAACCAATAGTAGCATTACTTAACGCATCGGAGCTTCCGTCCAGAAGAAGATCGGGTTCGAATTCAGATTTGAATACAAGAAGAAGCTTTAAATAGCTGTCATTTTCAATGATGTCCATATCCGAATGAATCGGCTCAATGATTTGTCCGGCAAGTTCGTCCTTCCCGCTTCTTTTAAGCGACATATAATACCAGTACACAGCTGCTACCAGCATATCATCATTGGTGCTGGCCATGATACATTTTTCATAAGCTTTTTGAGCGTTTTCAAAGTCACTCTCCAGATAATAAGCTAAACCAAGGTGGTACCAGATATTAGTATGTAAAGAGCTTCGAGGCATGTTTAGAGCATTTGGAAGGCCGTCAGGCTCTACAATGTCTTCGGTTCCTTTAATAAGCTCTCCTGCTTCTTCAAAATCCTGGATTGCGTGATCAAAAGCGCGCAATGTAATATATCGGTGAGCGCGATGACGAAGTAGTTGAGGTTCTACAGGATGTAATTCAATTCCTTTGGAAAATACCTCCACAGCTTGTTGGTACTCTCCTAAGTAGGCAAGTCTTCTTCCATACCAAATGATATTCTCAATACTTGTGTCATCAGCATTGTAATCCCGCTCTGCTTCATCAAGGTTTTTAGTAAATACTGTTTTGATACTATCACCAAGTACAGCAGCTCTAAGCGAATCCCCTAATAAAGAAACAGTCTGAACAGAACTGCTTTCGGGTATGGCAAGATAGGCAGGTTCAGGAAGCTGTTGGCAGGAAAGTAATAGAAAAGTAAACATGCCGATATTATATCTGTTCATAATTGGACTTCTTCTAAATGAGTTATTTGCAAGATGGTCAAAAGTTTTTTCAATCCAATTCTTGAGACAATTCTAAAACCTATCTCTGCGAAAATTAATCGAACAAAAATAAAAAAGAGAGGCATAATAAATAAAAGGTTCCATAAGGATGCAGCAGTCATTTCATTTGTTAATATGCCAATTATAAAAGGGATACAAATAGAAAGAGGCATTGCTAATAGAAGGCCTTTAAAAGCTTTGTGTAATTGAATCTCAATTATTCCGTGATCACCGTCAAATTTTCCCTCGAAAACACACATGGCTCCATAGCCTATTTCTGATGAAATTACTTTAAAAGTACTTTCATTAACAATTCCCCTGAATTCTTTATCAGTCCAATCCGATACGAGGGAATATGATTTATCAGTGTATTCTTTTAAGTCAGCAAGCACTGATTTATGGTCGTTATATAACTCTACTTTGAGTTTTTTAGAAGGAAAGAGTTTTACTTTGTTAGACAAATGCTTGCATTATAATTGAAGATCCATCGTCATTTCTTCGCCATCTCTAAGAATGGTAATCGTGGTTAATTGTCCTTTCTCTAGCTTATTTAAGCTTTCCATGTAGCCGTATATATCTTTGAGTTCATCCCCGGCCAAACCTATAATAATATCCCCATCCAGCAAACCCGCATTAGCTGCTGGTCCACCTGGGTTGGTTCCCGAAATTTTCATTCCCCTACCATCATATCCATAATCGGGTAGTACCCCTAAAGTTGGGCCTTCTAGTCTCATACTTCTTCTTTGTTCTCCAGGCGCTTCAATGAATTCGAGTTCAGTTTTATCCAGCTCATCAAGCTGAACTATTACCCTGACCAGATGATGGAGAGCTAATGCGGTTCCATTGAAATTGACGTACTCAGTATCGTCTGAAGGTTTGTGGTAATCAGAATGGGTATCCGTAAAATAGTGCAGTACTGGAATATTCTTATAGTAAAAGCTGGTATGATCGCTCGCTCCGGTACCATCGGTTACTTTGTTTAAAGCCAAATCACCGGTATTAGCAGAATCCAGGATGGCTTCCCATTTCTCTGCTGTTCCTACCCCAAAAACGATAAGTTTTTTATCAGTCATCCGGCCAATCATATCCATATTGATCATGGCTATTGCATTTTCAAGGTCTATAGTAGGTTCTTCAACATAATGCGCAGAGCCCAATAAACCCATTTCTTCACCGGAGAAAGCAAGGAAAAGAATATCCTTTTGTGGACGATGCTCAGAGAAATATTGAGCCAGTTCAAGAAGCCCGGTAGTTCCGGAGGCATTATCATCGGCGCCGTTATGAATACGCTGAACATCACCTCTGTATAACGAGCCAAACTCTCCATAACCAAGATGATCGTAATGTGCTCCAATGATGATAACTTCATCACTTTGCCCATTTCCTCTTAGAAGCCCGGCTACATTTTTTGAAAGTCGCTTTTCGCCTGTAGTATCAGTTGAATGTGGATTTCGAAGCAATGCAGTGTTTATGGTGAATTCCTGGAAAAAAGTACGATCGTCACCGGCTGGCTCAAGGCCAAAATCTCTGAAGTGATCTGCAATATAGTTAGCGGCGGTAGCTTCACTGGCTGTACCCGCTTCCCTACCTTCCAATTCATCTGAAGCCAAAAAAGTAATGTGAGACTCAATATCCTCAGGAGTAATATTAACCGAAAGAGTCTGCTTATCCTGATTCTGAGTGTTATTGCAAGCAAGAAAAGTGAAAATTAGGGCCAGAACGCAAGTAAGAAACTTCATGGATTGATTTGTGTGGTTTAAAATTGAGCGAGAAAGTAGTTTCACTTTATGAAGATTTATTGAAGAAACTTATCTAAATAATACTTCATTAAAAAGGTTCATCCTTATGTCGCAAAGTCAACATACCATAGCTTCTTCTTCAGACGCTATTTTTTTATTGGATAAAAACGTAGTTTAAAATTACGGTTAGGGGTGCCCTTCAAACCAGGAGCGGCTGAGATTATACCCTACAACCTGATCCGGATAATACCGGCGGAGGGAAACCAGTGCTTTTCGCTACTTTGTTTACCTCCTCCATTAACCTAAACACTTAATTGGAGGAATTGATGTTTTCAAAAACATTCATTTCTAGGCCGCTTTTTACGGCTATTTTTTTACTACTCATCGGCACTATTACATCAGCTCAAACTATTACAGGCTATGTATATGATGCAGAAGATAAAGAACCCTTAGTTGGGGCTAATATTCTTCAGGTAAATACTCAAAATGGTACCTCAACAAATGAAGAGGGGTATTTTGAATTAGAACTAACTGGTTCTGGCCCGAAGACAATTCAAATCTCATTTCTAGGTTTCAAAACACAAACTGTTGAATTGGGAGAAAATGGGACTTCGATAGAAGTTTACCTGGAGTATGGAGTTGCGTCTCCTTTTTCTGGGTTAATAGTTCAGGCCACCCGGGTGGATGAAAGTACACCATTTACATTTACTAATATAAGCAAAGAAGAACTTGAAGAACGTAACCTCGGTCAGGATGTCCCCTTTCTTTTAAACTTTGCACCCTCAGTAGTAACTACATCTGACGCAGGAGCGGGAATTGGCTATACTGGTATCAGAATTCGAGGAGTGGATCCCGCTCGAATCAACGTTACGATTAATGGAATTCCGGTTAACGATGCCGAATCGCATGGGGTTTTCTGGGTTGATTTGCCTGACATAGCTTCTTCTATCGAAAACATTCAAATACAACGCGGGGTTGGTACTTCAACGAATGGAGCGGCAGCTTTTGGAGGATCTATAAACCTTCAAACCAACACCTCCCGAACGGACGCCTTTGCAGAAGTGAATACTGGTTTGGGTTCATTCAATACTCGTAAAGCAAATATTCAGCTTGGTTCAGGCCTAATGGAAAATGGTTGGATGTTCGAGGGAAGGTTATCGAAAATACTTTCGGATGGATATATCGATCGCGCTAGTGCAGACCTGAATTCTTTTTATTTATCTGGTTCAAAGCGTGGAGAAAGAAGTATCCTGAGAGCGGATGTATTTTCAGGAAAAGAGATCACTTATCAGGCATGGTATGGAGTGGAACAAAGCGTACTTGAAAGTGGTAACCGTACATTTAACGAAGCAGGTACAGAGAAAGATGGTGATCCATATGAAAATCAGGTAGATAATTATCGTCAGGACTATTATCAGCTGCACTATTCGTATGAATTAACCAGCGACTGGGTTGCAAATGCTTCCCTACACTACACCAAAGGACAGGGTTATTTTGAAGAATACAAAGCCGATGAAGATCTAGATGATTATGGAATAACTGTCACCGGCCCAGGTCCAACTACATCTGATTTAGTTCGCCGAAGATGGCTGGATAATGATTTCTATGGGGGTGTGTTTTCATCAAAGTATAGAACTACCGATTGGGATTTAACCGTTGGTGGAGGAATCCATCAATATGATGGGGCTCATTTTGGAGAAGTAATTTGGGCGCGCTTTGCAGGAGATAGCGAAACAGAAGATCGTTACTACGATAATGATGCCGATAAATTAGATATGAACTTGTACGCTAAACTCAATTACCTACTTGGTACGAACTTTAATGCATATCTCGATGCTCAGGTTCGAACGATTAATTATGATTTCTTTGGGAATGATGGAACCGGGCAGCTAGCAATTGATCAAAGTGACAAGCTTACTTTCTTCAATCCTAAAGCCGGTATAGTCTATAGGAATTATAAAGGTGACCGGGCATTTATCTCTTTTGGAGTAGCAAATAAAGAACCTACTAGAAATGAATATGTAGACTCAACCCCGGAGAGCCGCCCTGAGCATGAGACATTATATAACTTAGAAGTAGGATACACCAAAGAACTGGATAGAGTAGTTATTGGATTGAGTACTTATGGTATGTTTTATCAAAATCAATTGGTACTTACAGGACAGGTAAACGATGTAGGGGCTTATACCAGAGACAATGTTGATCAAAGTTACAGAGTAGGGGTTGAGCTTGAAGGAGCAGTTCAAATTAATGACAATCTTCAATGGGCCGTAAATGCTACCTTCAGTCAAAATAAAATCGATAAAATATCTGAGTTCATTGACGATTATGACAATGGAGGACAGGTTGAAAGAATTTTCACCAATACAGACATTTCTTTCTCACCGAATGTGATTTCAAATTCAGTTCTGAGTTTTTCCAATTCGGGATTTGTAGCAGAACTATCATCTAAATACGTTTCCCGTCAATATTTAGATAATACAGAAGATACCGACCGATCTATCGATCCCTACTTTGCAAATGATCTTAGACTTAGTTATACAGTAGATAGGTTTGAGTTTGTTGAATCTATCACTGGAACGTTGCTAATAAATAATATCCTCGACACCGAGTATGAAACCAATGGGTACACATTTGGCTTTTTTGCTGGTGGAGAACAACGTTTTAATTATTTCTACCCACAAGCAGAAAGGAATTTTCTGTTTCAAATAAAGTGGGAATTCTGAGAAACAAAAAAGGCGGTTTTTAAACCGCCTTTTTTGTTTGCGTGTGATTTATCAGAAATCATTTACAAACCTATGTATCCCGAAACATTTTCTAACAAAAATTAACGCGTCTTTTCAGTTCACCACTCGTCCCATTGTAGATATTGAAGGCCTAAAAAGTGCCTTTATCGAAGAAATTCAAAAAAAACTTAAGGATAGGCATGAATGTGATCAGTAGCCCGTTAATATAGCTTGGTCTTCTGTCATCAATAAATAGCTATTCGTCACAAACAGTGCGTTTAACGAATAGTAAAGCAGCATATTTCCTTTTTTTAATATGTTAACAAGTCGAAAAGATTACATAATTGTAGCGGTAGCTGCCACGGTGTTTACCATTTATAATGCGGTACTTACCAGTCTTGTGGTTGCCAGTTTCGACAACGTTGAATTTGGATATTTTGGTGTATTTCTTGTTGAAGGATTAGCATTCTTGCCACTAGGCATATCGCTGTTAATCATTCTTTGGATAAGTAGAAGAAGGCCCGAATTCTTTTCTTCCTTAACCATCCGATCCTTTTTGCTGCATGTACTTTTCTCTGCTTCCATATTTGTGATACATGCCATTTGGCAGGTTTTTGTAAACTCCGTTTTCTTCGGTACGGAGTTTAATTATATCAGGGTAGAGAGAGATTTTATGGCTTTTCTTGAGATGAGATACCTGTGTTATATAACTATGATTGGAATTGCAGGAGGAGTTATAAAAGCCAGGCTACACGGAAAAGAAATGGTGAAGGAATCTGAGTTAAAGCTTGAATTGCAACGAGCAAAGATGAGTGAATTAGAGCTCAAGCTAAACCCAGAGATTATCTATCCAAACCTTTTATATATAAAAGAAAAGACCAAGGAAAACAGTGAACTAGCTTCGCAAATGGTCATTTCAATGGCTGGTTTGTTGCGAAAACTGGTTGATAATATGGAGAGGGGGTACAATCCATTGATGGAGGAAACGAAGCTTTTCGAACTTTATTCAGAGATACTAAAGCTGCGGAAAGAGGTTACTCTTAATATAAAAACCAATGTGAGCAAACTTGAGATAGATGAGAAAGTGCCGCCGATTATTCTACTTATCCCACTTATCGAGGAGCTTATTTTTGGGAAGTATACCGCGTATTTAAACGGTTTTGATACTCTGGGATATCAGGCCAATAAAATAGATAAGAAGAGATTAACCATTGCCCTAAGGGTAGAACCCATATCTACTACAGAGGGTTTACTCGAATTTTTGGAAAAGGAACCACTTACAAAAGTGATCGAAGCTAACCTTACCCAGTTAAACCGGGATAGTGAATTCTATTCATATATAGAAGATCAGGCGTTGGTGCTGGCAATAAGCTCAAAACGGGAGAAACGAGAATGATTCTGTTAAAAAATCTTACCTATATAAAAGAAGTGAAGAATGGGCTGATCCTTTTAGCTGGAATTTTTCTTTTACTAGTTTTTGGGGTAAATCTGTACTTCATCGACTACTTTCAAAATTCCTCTCTCCAAAGGGTGGTTATGTATACCATGTTATACATCCTTATCCCAGTACTTTTTTTCCCAATTCTGGTCATCATCTCATCGAGATTTTCACTGTTCAAAAGCTTAAAGAATATTGCTATTCATTTTATACTCAGCATAGTCTATGTGGCAGTTTTTACTTTTTTAGTTCAGTTTTTACGTTCAGCAATAGATGGGTATAACTTTTTCTCAGAAGGCCTGGAAATGGTGGTAAGTGTTTTAAGAAGACAATTCATTGTTTCGGGCTCAATGGCATTTCTTCTTTACTGGGGAATTGCCACTCTTTCCGGATTGCAGGATTATTATAAAGAGTTGGCAGAAACTACTGAGCGAAACAATGAGCTAGAGGCTCAACTGAATAATGCAACCTTATCAGCCCTAAAGGCACAATTGAAGCCTCATTTTCTGTTCAATACACTTAATATGGTTGATTTCCTGATTCACTCAAATCCGGAAAAAGCAATTAGCACACTTGATCGGCTGGAGGATTTGATCAAAAGTACCTTCGACCAAAACAGACCTAATTCATGTACCATCGAAGCAGAAATAGATTTTCTGGAGAAATACCTGGATATCGAGAAATCAAGGTTTCCCGAACGCCTTTCAATTAAGCTCAGCATTGATGATGCGACAAAGTCATCGAAGATCCCATGTTATTTGATACAGCCATTAGTTGAAAACTCAATAAAGCACGGAGTTGGGAAATCAATAAAGAAGTGTACGATTCGAATATCTACTTATCTAGACGATGCAAACCTGTATATCGAGGTTAAAGATGATGGGATTGAACAATCGCGAATGAGCGAGCTTAAAAGCGAAAAATGGGGAGTAGGGCTAAAGAATATAAAAGAACGCCTCACTATTTATTACGGTGAGTCAGGCGATCTGAAAATTACATTTCCTGAAGAAGGAGGATGTATCTCACTTATTAAAATCCCCAGGAATAAGCTAACGAAGGATGATAAGAACAATAATCATAGACGATGAAGAACATGCCCGGAACAGGTTAAAATACATGCTCAGCCAGGAGCAAGGTTTACAGGTAACCGAAGTATGTAGAAATGGAATTGAGGCTATAGAAGCAATCGAAAGTATAAAGCCCGATTTAATTTTTCTGGATATTGAGATGCCGGAGCTGAATGGCTTTGATGTACTTACAAATCTAAGCGGTTCATCAATGCCTATGGTAATTTTCGTCACAGCATTTAGCGAATATGCGGTCAAAGCATTTGAGGTAAATGCACTGGATTATATTCATAAGCCTTTCGACAAAGAAAGGCTTTCATTGGCGCTAGATAAAGTAAGGGAGCGGATCAAGAGTAGTTCAGAAGACATAGTAACGGAAAGGCTGGAGAAATTTTTATTAGAAAGAGCACAAGGGGAATCAGAACCGAGTAGGTTTGTACTTAAAAGTGGAGGAAGTATTTATATCGTTCAGTCGAAAGATATTTTATGGGTAGAAGCTTCTGGAAATTATGTACATATAGTAACGGAAAAGAAGAAGCATTTACATCGCACTACATTGAGTGGAATTCTTAAGCGGTTAAACAGGACTAAATTCTTTCAGATACACCGTTCGACTATAGTAAACCTTGATTATGTAGATCATATCGAAGAGTGGTCATATGGAGACTATAAAGTAGTAATGAAAAATGGAGGCGAACTTAAGATGAGTCGTAATTATAAAGAGCTTATCCAAAATATTTAGTAATTATGAACCCGCCAGACAGCGGCTCGTCCCTTCATATATCCGCTTGTCACATTTCTTTTTAAGTGCTTTTGAGCACCTCTAATATTTGAATCAGTGCGCTATAAACCGGCGCTAATTATTCAATAATAGTAGAGGAAATTATGACGAAAAAGCTACATTTATTAGCAATTTTGGCCATTTCAGTGCTAAGCGGTACAGCATTTGCACAAACCGGATCTATATCAGGAGTAGTAGAAGATAGTGATCAGGAACCCCTTGCAGGTGCTAGTATTTATATTGTTGAGCTCGATCGAGGCACAACATCAAATAGCGAAGGACAATATTCATTAAACAATGTACCAGTAGGTACATACACGATAATAACCAGGTTTTTAGGTTTTAAAGAGAATGAACAAACCGTAGATATTTCATCCGGATTGAATCTTCTTGATATAACGCTAGAAGATGATATCGTTGGTTTTGATGAGGTAATTGTTACAGGTACTGGATCGGCAGTAAGTAAGAAAAAGCTCGCAATGGATGTATCATCTGTTGATGAGCAGAGTATTCAAAAAGTACCTGCTTATACATTAAGTTCATCTTTATCAGGTAAGATTGCAGGAAGTACTATAACTCCTAATGGAGCACCTGGTGCACCATCAGCAATCATCTTAAGAGGGATCAATACCATGGGAACCTCTAGACCGATGATTCTTATAGACGGGGTTGAAATAGATGCCAGTTCTACAGCTGCGGGATCAGGTAGTGATCAATATAGTAGATTATCTGACATCGATTTTAGCAACGTGGAACGAATCGAGGTTGTTAAAGGTGCTGCTGCGGCTACGCTCTATGGAGCCCAAGGTGCCAACGGTGTTATTCAGATTTTTACCAAGTCAGGAACCAACGGACAAACAAGGATTGATGCATCTACTACCTGGTCTTTCGATCAACTGGATGAGAGTAGAACTGTTTCAAAAGCAACAAACTTCCACGCGTATCCAACCGATGCAAACGGTAATATTATTGGGCTAGCGTTTAACGAGAATACGGGTATCTGGACGGTGCCGGCAACCGAAGCTAATTCAACAACCGATCAACCATACACGGGTTATGATGACGGAACCGGGAACATTGTTCCATTAACCATTTATGATGATTATCTGGGTGAGTTCTATCAAACAGGAATTTCCCAAAACCATCAGATCTCAATTTCAGGTGGGAATGAAGTAACCACATATTTGGTATCCGGTTCATTTCTTGGACAGGAAGGTATTGAGCAGGACATTAATTTCGAGAGAATGTCTTTCCGCTTGAATACTACTACGCGGCTAAGAGATGATCTTACCATGTCACTTCGAACAAACTTGGTAAACTCGGATCGCTCAGGAGTTAGTGAAAGTGGTGATAACATCGAATCAGGATTGAACAACTTATTGGGAACAGCTCCATTCATCGATCCATTATGGCAAGACGAAAACGGCTTCTTCGCCACTAAGTTTACCTCAGGAAGCGTAAGTACGAATGGTCTATTCTTTAAGCAGATTCAGGAGCTCAATACCGGATCAAAACGCTTTTTAGGAAATCTAAATCTGAAATATAATCCAACCAGATTCCTGGAAATAGATTACAAATTCGGTTTGGACGGTTATTACAATGAGTTTAACCGAATCCAGGATAACGTAACCTTATTTGAAGACCCAACTACAGGTGATAATGAGGTAGTGATTCTAAACCCGGATGGATTTAGCCAAAGAATTGGACGTACTAACTATTTCTATAATTCAATTGTGGATGTTCTTTTAAAGTCTGATTTGGATAGAGACTTCTCATTAGGTATTCCAGTTCAAAGTACCACTCTTATGAAGTTTGACTGGAGGAGAAATGATTTCACAAGTACAACCGCTCAATCAGATGGATTACCAGCAGGTCTTCCTTTAACTACCATTAGAGCGGGAGCAACCGACATTTCGGATGAATTCCAATCTACATTTATCACTTATGGATACCTTTTAAATCAGCGATTCGATATCGATGATTACGCAGGATTCTCTGGTGGATTTAGAGCAGATAAATCTTCTGCCTTTGGTGAAGCTGCCGAGTTGAGGTATTTCCCTAGAGGGGATGCTTACCTCCGCTTATCCGGATTTGACTTCTGGGACAACATGTCCCCATTCGTACCTGAATTCAAATTAAGAGTAGCTTATGGCGAGGCAGGTACTCAGCCAGGAGCCTTTGATCGATTCATCACATTAAATCAGGGTAACATTGGGGTAAGTGGAACCTTTAACACCCCGGGTACCTCAAGTAATCCTGCTATTGTAGAAGAAGAATCTGCGGAATTGGAATTCGGTGCTGATTTATCCTTCGATCTAGGGGATACCTGGTTCCAGGCTATTGGGATTTCAGCGACCTATTGGAATCGCGAAAACAGTGGTGTAATTCAGTCATTGGCAGTAGCTCCATCAACAGGAAGCCAGGCTGTACTGGATAATACCATTGACCTTGAAGCTACAGGATTTGATTTAAGTTTAAATTCATTGGTATACAACAGCCAGAATTTTAACTGGTTAGCAAATTTGAATTTTGGAACCAGTGAATCGACAGTAGCTAATATTTCAAACGGTGAAGACTTGATCCTATCCGTATCGAACAACTTTGATTTTATCTTTAGAGAAGGCGAGCGATATGGTGTGTTCTTTGGCTTCCACCCGCTTGAATCATTAGACGAAATCGATCCTACTACAAACGCACGTTATATCGCAGAGGCTGATGAAGGTAATTTCGTAATCGTAGACGGAGCGGTTGTAAATCGATTCTCTAAGCGAATTCAAATGAGAAGTGAACGAGAAGTAATCGGAGATCCTACTCCTGATTTCTCATTGAGCTTTAGAAACGACTTCACAATTAGAAGAAATCTCGAAGTTGTATTTCAGGTAGATTGGGTACAAGGCTTTGATATCCTAAATGGTACAAAGTGGTGGATGTTTAATGCAGGTACTCACGAAGAATTCGAAGACCGTGTACTTATCGATGGAGACGAAGTAGTAGGTCAGCCAATCTTTGACCTAAATGGTGATCCTTTAACTCAGATAGCCAGAGTTGATGGTAGTGAGCCACAAGCATGGAGAAACTACCACGCTTCGAAGCGAAACGGACTTACCTCTTACTTTATCGAAGATGGTTCGTTTGTAAAACTTAGAGAAGTTTCTGTTAGCTACGACTTAACAAGTATGGTTGCACAGCATGGGATTAAAAATCTAAGGCTGGGCGTAACAGGCCGAAACTTGTTGACCCTTACAGGTTATGAAGGATTCGATCCTGAAGTATCTCAAGCTAATGAAGATAGTCGCTTCAGAGGTGTGGACTTATTTACCTATCCAAACTATAGAACATTCTCGTTCAATGTTTCTTTAGGCCTCTAATTATCAACCGATTAATAGGATAACAATGAAATTAGCAAAGAAAATAAGTTCCGGAATTTTAATAGTGCTTCTCGCAACATTTGCCTGCGATAATGCGCTGGATGTGAACAACCCAAATGAACCTACTCCTGATATTGTACTTTCTGAGGAAGGTATAAAAAGACAGGCGATAGGAATGTACGATGCCGGTGACGGTTGGTTGGAATGGGTATTCTGGCAATACCATGAGCATATGGGAGATAACTCTGTAGCTCCCTGGGTTAACTTCAACTTTAACCGATATCATGGTAGTGTGGAATTGATCGTTTATAACGATGGCACCGAATGGAGCCCTGTTGATCAATCTACTACCGGAAGAACCCAGAGAGAATGGCTGGAATTCATCAACGATAGAAACAACAGTGCTGGTGGTTTTGAACAAGAATGGGCCTGGGCTTATCAGGTACAAAACGAAGCCAATATTATGTTAAACGCTCTTGATGACGGAGTCTCCTTCTTAGGTACCGAGGCAGTAGCTACACAAAAAGAAAATGCCTATCGAGCATGGGCACATTTCTGGAAAGGATATGCATACTCACGAGTTGGTCTGCTTCACAGTCAGGGTTTAATTGTTAATGGTACATTGAGTAGTACCAACAACGATTATGTAAGCAAAGAGGAAATCCTCGTGGAGTCTCAGCGACAGTTCGATTTGGCATTGCAATATATTTCGAGTTTTGATGTAATCGCAACTGATGTTGTTCCTACTATTTTCCCTACTACGCTTACATCAGCTTCGATGGAGCAGAATATTAACTCACTCAAAGCCCGTAATATATTGTTAAGCAAATTCCGGGATGAGTTAACAACTGCAGACTTCAATGAAGTGAAGGCATTAGCTGAAGACGGATTAACGAGTAATGATGGCGCGTTCCTGATTGATACGGACAACGCAACATTTGTAAATACCGTTACCTATCCATGGAGAATGGCCAATTTATGGTCTGCTCCTTCAGCTCGGTTGGTTCAGGTGATGAATAAAAACGGGGATGCGAGAGGCGCGCGATTTACTGGTAACGGATTTGCCACTTTCCAGAATCGCGTAACCCAGCCTAATGTGAATACTCCGTGGTATTCGTTGCTTCCTTATGCAGGAACAAACCCTGGAGACTCCCCCATGTACTTTATCTCAGCTGAGGAAAATATTCTTATGCTGGCAGAAGCTGAACTTGGGCTTGGCAACGCAGCAGATGCGGCTACGCACATCAACACGGTTAGAAATATGCCATTGCAACAAGCAGCATTACCTGACTTAACCGCTGCTACCGAACAAGATTTAAGGGACGAGCGAAGGGCAGCTCTCTTTATGAGAGGCACAGCATTTTACGATGCCCGAAGATTCGGAGAGCTTAAATCAAGAGCAGATGGCGGAGGGGTATCCGGAGTGTGGGTGTACCGGTTAGATCCGGCAACACAAACACTTGTATTGGAAGACAGCTCAACAATCTATTTCGATTTTGTTGAGTATTGGGATGTTCCCGATGCTGAAACCGACTTCAATGCTATTCCAGGTGATGGTACTCCTGAAACAGGGAATGACTAAGTAAAGGTGCATTCTTAGCAAATAATGCAGATATACAAAAGGAAGGCAAACGCCTTCCTTTTGTTTTTAAAAAATGATATATCTAATGTGAATTAGAGATAAGAAAGATTCAATGGAACACTTGAGTAGATTTTTTGGTCATCCTGAGCATACCTGCGAAGGATCTTATCGGCTTTAACCCGCTTGGATTTTTCGGCGGTAGCCTCAGAATGACTTTTTTGGCATTTAAATCTCATTTCTTACCCCGAATTCACGTTACTTCTACGCTTTATGTAGTAATGCAATGAATATTCATACCTATATCAAGTTTGTATTTCCTATCTGCTTCGGCTTGATACTTGGTTTTGTTACTCATGCGCAAGAGAGTAGTGATAAGTACAAAAAAGAAAACGAAGAATTAGATCGCCTACTTTACGAGATTAAACCAATAATTCAGGATGACAGAGAGTTTGATCTATACAAAGGTTTAAAACTTGTAGAATTAATAGCAGGGTTAGAGGTGGATAGCCTATATTACCTTGCCGATTATACTTACTTCTCAGTCCTTTCCAGCGATTTGTTTTTGAGAGATAGGAAGTTAGCCAGGGAGGAATTAAATCGATTAAAACCCATAATAACAGCAAAAGAGAATAAGCGTTGGTCCAAACTGCTTCGAAAAAAGGATGAAAGGCTCATTACAGAAATTAAGCAGTTATGGGAGTTATCCAATCCGGTTCTTTCAACGCTTCATAATGAGCGCCTTATCGAACATTGGAATAGGGTATTCATCGCTAAACGGACTTATACAGAAAATAACAAATCGGGCTTTGGTACGGATGATAGAGGCGTTCTTTTTCTGAAACTGGGCGCGCCCCATCAGGTAAGAGCGTCGAGCATATCGTTAACCAGTTATTCAGACCCAACTATCGGAAGTCAGATTCCAATTGATAATAACGTGTACTTCCGGTTCGAGATTTGGTACTACGATGGTACTCAGTACATTTTTGGTGTTCCCGGAACGGGTGGTCCATTTGGGTTACAAACAGGAATTCTAGATTTGATTCCTGAATCAGGAAATCGACCTGGTTTTTATTTTGATCCAACTGCAAATCTTGTTCAGTCTACCAATAACCAATCGAATAATCAGTCTGGGGTATTCGGAGGTGGAGGAACAGTAACTCAAAATACTTCATTAGGTGTATCACAAGGTTCAAGCTTGTTATCCAGAAATGCGGCATCATTATTACTTCAATACTCGGTTTTGGAACAGGTAGCAAATGTTGATCCTTTCTATCTAACCATGTATAACAGGATGAGTAGTGATCTTATTCAAAATTCACTTACAGGAAGTGCGAATGCATTTAACAGTACTGCGTTAACTCAAAACCTGAAATACAAAGCACAAGAAAGGAACTGGTTCGAAAAAAAAAGAATTAGTACTCCAGATTTTCAGTCAGAAGCTTATCCCGAGGCAAAGATTCACAACCAGGAAGTTTTCTTTTTCGATTTTCTTGATGAATCAGGAAGCCCATTTAAGCTTATGGTAGTTGAATTGCTGGATTACTCAAAGGTTCAGCTATTTCTTGCTTCCGATACTACTTTAGGGCTTTCTGACATATCTAAAGCAGATTACTTTTATACCTACGACCAAGACTGGGAGATGATAGATAGTAATGAGTACGAGGTTTCATTAAGCTCAGCGAATTATAGTCCGGTAGTATCTTATTTGGTTGATGTTTCCCCAGAAACAAAGATGTTCCAGTCATCTTTTCTTAATACAAAAGATATCCAAACTGGCAAGGCAGGGTCTATAGTATCAACTTCAAGGCCGCTACAGATTTCCGGTTCAAGCTACATAGAAGAAGAGCTGGGCAAAAAAGGACTGAGCATTAGCGACCTGGTTTTAGCAAAGGATCAGGAAGAATCTCCAGGATATAATATTCCATTCTTTCCGTCTTTAGATAATGTTTTCGACTATGAAGGTGAGCTCACCGTTTATTTCGAAGCCTATGGTATTCCGCGAGGAGAGTTATTCGGTCTTGAGTATGGAAAGGATGACGAAACGAACAAGCTAAATGTGAGTTTTGTCTCAGAGGGTTTTGCTACAAAAGTCTGGATTAAAGTAGAGCTTGACCCGGAAATATATGAGCACGGCAAGTACGACATGACGTTTAATTTTACTTATAGGGGCAAGAAAATTGAAAGAAGAGCCTCAATTACAATTAAGTAGCAATTCTATACCATAATAAAGCATCTCGTCACTTTCTTTTTCTGAGATATATGGACAAAGGTATCTTTGATCAGAGCAGATACCTAACCCCTTTTATAATAACATAGATGACCACTATTTTATATCTGGGTATTTACCCTCGGTATCACGCTTGTTTCACAAAAGGAAAAGGCGATCATTCGATCGCCTTTTTTATTTCAAAAAATATTACTCAACAGTGATTGGTACCGCAACCTGAGTTGTTCCCCAATGAAGATTCAGATGAGTTTTAGTGTCGCTAAGCGCATCAAAATAGATAGCAAATCGCTCCATCATTGGCGCTTCAGTATTAGTCACTGCAGCTTGTACACGAACCTGGTCGTTAGCTTCGTCATAGCTATAGGAGCCCCAAGCGGGTCTTCCAGTTCCATCACCACGGGTTAATGCCGTACTTAGAATAACTGTCCAGTTTTCACCAGGAATAGTAAACAAAGTATAGGTTCCAGCTGGTACATCTTCGCCACCAAAACTAACATCAGTGGAAAAAGTAATAGTGGTAGCTTCATTTGCACCTGTACGCCAAACTTTGTCGGCAGGTGCCAGGGAAGACAAGTCTCTTCCTTTTAATCCAGGTCTGCCATATGTGACAGAAATATCTGTTTTGTTAAAAATAGTTTGGCTGACTGAGGCATTGGGGCTTAACCCATTTCCCATACCACGTTCTTGTGCAATAGTTAGTTCATTGGTAAGCAAAAGTGCAAATACAACTAATGCCCCAATCTTTAAGAAGGATTTCATAATGCTAGATTTAATTGAATTAGATTTCTAATAGCCTAAGCTACATTGATTTAAGCTTAATGGTAACCAAGAAAAAAAAGCCCCCATTCCATCTTTTAGAATGAGAGCTCTTTTAAAATAGTAATCCCAATATTACTTAACCAACAAGACTCTAATTGTACTCATGGTGGAACCGGTATTGAGCCTTACAAAATAGACTCCACTAGCAAAACCGGAAGCATCCCAGGATACTACATAATTTCCTCTGTTTTGCGAGCCTTGATAAAGCGTTTCAATGATTTGCCCTCTCATATTGTAGACAATCAACTCAACTTCACTTGGTTTTTCTATGTGATAACGAATGTTAGTGACGGGATTAAAAGGATTCGGGTATGAGCCTATTATTTTTGTAGTAGAAGGAACATTGATGTCCGTTTCAGTCTCATTGGAGGTGATATTTGGGTTTTCCAAAACAAGGAATTGTCCCATCATGCCGTCATCTTCATGAGTAAGAATATGGCAATGGTACATGTAAGGTATTTCGTTGTCATAGAAATCTTCAAATTTAGTAATAAACCTTACCGTTTCATCTGCTCGGATCAGAACCACATCTTTAAGCCCGCGTTCATTTTCCGGAGGTTCAACTCCGTCTCTGTCCAGGATAAAGAATTGTACATCGTGAATATGAAAAGGATGAGCAATATTTGTGTTGTTAGTGATCTCCCAAATTTCAGTGTCATCAAGGTAAACAGTATCGTTTATCACTGACATATCGAAGATTTGATCACCAATAGTGAAAGGATTTCCCGGCCCTCCGCCTTCAAATGTCTTGATTCTTGTTCTGTCTACGTCTGCTTCATCGTATCGGGTAATAGTGACTAAGTCGTTTGGGATAGTAGTGACAGGGTTATCATTAGTTTCCTGAATTCTAAATTCCATTACCTCAAAATCAACACCGTCTAAGGGACTTGGAGCGCCTCCTCCCGGTCCTCCAGGTATATCAACAGCCAGATCAGAAGCATAACTCATCAAAGAAAGTGTCTCGCCTTCATCGGCACTAAAATTAATGAGTATTTCAGCTCGTTCTCCTGTGGCTAACTGTAATCGATTTAGTGCAACAGGCGATTCCAATAATCCTCCGTCCGAACCTATTTGATAAAATGTTCTATTGTCACTTAGCCCGAATAGGTATACACGTTCTGAAGATCCATTAATAATTCGGAAACGAACTACCTGAGCCGGAACTTCTAAAAAAGCTTCAAAGGTAGCATTTACCATAACTTCATCACCAAATCCTACTACGGCAATATTTCCATTAGGCATGAAGCTTCGATCTTGTACAATTAATGGGAAATCGTCTACTCCATAAGTGCGTGGTAATTCAAGAGCCGCTTCCTCTTCGTCACGGACTATAATCGCACCGGCTATACCTCTGGTTACATGTTCATTTGTAGTTTCGTGAAGATGTGGATGATACCAAAAAGTAGTAGCGTTATCTAATACTTCAAAAGCGGGTCTCCAGGTTGTTCCAGCCGGGATAATCGAATGAGGGCCTCCGTCGTTCTCTGGGGAAACATGCATTCCATGCCAATGCATAGTGGTAGCTTCATTCAAATCATTATTAAGTGTAATGAAGACGGAATCATGCTTTTGAAAAATGAGTGTAGGAGCAAGTATCGGTCCGTTTACTCCCATTGTGTTATTTGCGGTAATCCCGTTAGTGAATTCATAAGTGTTCTCATCCAGGTTTAGTTCAAACTGAGTACCAGAAAGAGTATCAGGAATGAAGAGTGGAGACTGAGCCAGAAGGGGTGCCTGATATGCTAATATAACGGCTAAAAAAAGTGAAAAACGCAGCATAATTCTGTTTTTGTTTGGTTATTTACCGACCCGCTGAAAAAGAAATATAAAATTAGCTAAAAGGAAAGACCGTATACCAAAAATCTATGGTTAATTTTCAACAAATAGAGAGGGATCAATACCAGGAATAAGGCGAAGTGCATTTTTATAGTAGACTTTTTCCAGCACTTCATCCGGAAGTCCCAAGCCATACATTTTCCAGAAAGCGTGACGTTTTCTGAAATAATCGAAGTACTCATCATTCGATTCTAATACCCTGAAATAAGTATGGAATTCCTGCGGCCGGTAGGTATCCTTACCAAAGAGTATACGATCCTGGTACTTGATAAAGAACTCACGGGCAAATCGGGGCTGGCGACCTAATTCAGCAATAATAGCGGCGATTTCGGTATATACATTTGGGAATTCATCAAGATGTTTACCAAGGCTTTCCAGATCATTTGCCATCCACCCAAAGTGGGCGTTAATGAACGTAGTATTTGGGTGCTTCTTGAACATATTCCATTGTTCCTGCATCACTACTTCCCAACTTGGATATCGGGTAGTGTCGCCTCTGTGCCTGCTTGGAAATTGCTTCATCTCAAGCCAGCGCTCATTATTTTCATCAATAGGAGCCCAGAATACAGCAGGCTCTCCGGTATGGATTAATACGGGAATACCAAGCTCTCCACATAATGCCCAAACCGGGTCGATTCTAGGATCATCAGTTCTAATTCTATTTCCGTTTGAGTCGGTAACAGTAAGTCCCAAATTTTTGAAAATCTTTAATCCCTTGGCTCCATTACGTACATCTTCTTCTAGTTGAGCTACTGTTCGTTCGGTCCAGTCAGGGTCATCCATTCCGCTAAAATCGATATTAGCAAAAACAATGAACCTCCCTGGTGCTTGAGCTTCTGCCGCATCAACCATTTCCTTTAAAGCGTCTCCGGAACGGCCACTCAAATTGACCAGTACTCTCATATTCAGGCTATCCATTTCTAAAGCAGTTTTTTTCAAATCCATGGTACCCATTCGTCGAAGGTGGCTATGGACATCAATAAACGGGAACTTTGCAAATGTTGTGGGATTCTCTGGTACAACAAGGGTAGATATGGGTTCATATTCTTCGAAACCCATTCTAAGTTCTTCTTCCTGACCCATTGTATTTGTGAAAGGGATGACGAGTAAGAGGAGTACCAATATGTATTTCATAATTGTATTGGATTAGAAGATTAAATTTGTTCCTGGGATAGTGCCAAGGATATTAGGGATAGCCGGATAAAAATTAAACTCGATACCGCCATAAAAGAAATTCAAATCCTGAATTTGGGATCCTCTGTTCACAAATCGGTGAGTATATTTACCAAATAGACGGATACCTCGTATGGGTTCAAATTCCAATTCGATGTTTAAATTTTTCCATTTATGAACTTCACCAGCGAAAAGACCTACTTCTTCTCCATTAGTGCCAGTTATCCCTGTAAAAATATCTCCTCCTACATCTACTAAAAGCCTGCCGTTTTCATCCACTTCGTTGTAGCCCTTTTTCACGGATTGAAGAGAAACTTCAACAAAACTTCTCCAGGGTAACCATTGTCGTATAGAGTAATGGAATTGACGTGAATTTGGACCAATAGAAGCGCCAAGGGGAGACCCTAGTTCATCATAGGTATTAAAAAATTGCCAATGTGAATAAAAATAAGGGTCGAGTTGTAGTACCTCTGCGTTTATTAATGTAGAAGTAGGAAGCCCTAAATTAAAACCAGTTTGATAACTAACCGTGCCACTATTAGCAATTCGCTTTGAGCTTCCCCTAAAAATATCCCCTAACGAAAGTATATCATCAATGCCTAGAGTTCCATAGAGCTCAAGATTATTCATAGGCCGAATTGCACCATCGAAAAACCAAAGAGGATTATCTTTGTCCAGTGTTTCATATTCACCAAACCTAAGAGGAAGAAGAGGATTGATGTAAGATAGCTCTACAGTACGGTTAGAATAAATCAATGACTCAGTAAAAGCCATGGATATCCACTTGGCAGGAGTAAGTTGAATTCTTCGTAGAGCAAACCACCTATCCGGAGATACTCTGCTTACTACACCCGGATACCCATCCACATCAATTACACTTGTTTCTGATCTAAGTGCTCCATGAATGAGGGTGTACCGCAGATATTTTGTATCGAAGTTGAGTCTAACCCAGTCAAAGTTGCCTGCATCCTGTCTGAGTATTTGAGCTTCGTGCCCCCTGAACCCATACTTTAAATCTCCATTCCCTATATGAAGTCCGATTTGTTTGTACTGAACGGAGAAAAAAGCTTCAGCAAAAAAAGCGGCGCTTTTTTCAGGATTACTTCCATCAAAAGTTTGTCCCCATTCAGGGTGGTATCTAAGTAACCCCGCTTCTCCAACTAAAGGATTGGAAATCTCAGCATGCCAGCCAAAAGTATTGTAAACAGAGCCGTAACCTCTGATGATAAAGTTGTTGAGCTCACTAAGTTCGTCTACAGAATTAGCAGGATCATCTACCCCGATTAACCCTCCCGAGAAGCTATAATCAAAAACAGTATATAAGTGCTCTTTTCTTAGAGCATATAGGTGTGGTTCTTCATCAGAAAGCAGTAAATCGAATTTACTTTTTATGGAGCCTTTTAAATCCTTTTGCCAACCTTGCAGATAAGTATTTGGGTTATCTAAAGGAATATATTCCGGAGAGAACTCTCTTTGATACCAATCCAGAAGCTTTCGGTCAGTATCATTTAAGGAAGGTTCTTTTTCACTCAACTCATCCAGGAATGTAAGAATCTGCCCTCTGCTTAGCGGAAGGCTTTCATAACTGTAGTTGCTGATATTGCCTTTAACCCGTTGTAGATGTAGCCAATCATAAACCTGGTGATGTGCCGGAACTAAGGAAACCTGACTAAATCCCGGAGAAGCCAGAAGAAATGTCCCCAAAAGAAATGCACCGATAATGAAAGCCTTTTTCAAACTCAGTTTGTTTTACTTCTTAATAAGATAGCAGTATAGGGACTGATATATAAAAAACCCCGAATTTTCATTCGGGGTTAAAATTTAAATGCTATTTACTATAAACCAAAGGCGTCGTGCCCCAGAAAGATTGCCGAATCAGCCAATTCTTCTTCAATGCGAAGAAGCTGATTATACTTTGCAATTCGATCTGTACGGCTCATTGAACCGGTTTTGATTTGTCCTGCATTGGTTGCTACCGATAAATCTGCGATAGTTACATCCTCAGTTTCACCAGAGCGGTGAGAGATAACGGAAGTATAGCTATTTTTATGAGCCATCTCGATAGCATCGAGGGTTTCTGTGAGGGTACCAATTTGGTTTACCTTTATAAGTATAGAATTGGCAATACCTCTTTCGATACCGGTGGCAAGTCGCTCAGTGTTGGTTACAAATAAATCATCTCCAACTAATTGAACTTTACTGCCAACAGCCTCAGTTAGTTTTTTCCAGGCGTCCCAATCATCTTCAGCCATTCCGTCTTCAATCGATATAATTGGATACTTATCAACCCAATTTGCCCAGAACTCAACCATAGCATCGGTGTCTTTCTTAGAACCATCACTCCATTTGAATTCATAAAGTCCTGACTCTTTGTTATAAAACTCAGAAGAGGCAGGGTCAAGTGCGATGAGTACATCGTCTTTTGGAGTATAGCCTGCTTTCTCAATAGCAGACATAATTACTTCAAGTGCTTCTTCATTAGACTTTAGGTTAGGAGCAAAACCACCTTCATCTCCAACTGCTGTACTGTATCCTTTTTCTCCTAACACTTTTTTAAGTGTGTGGAAAATCTCAGCTCCTATCTGAAGAGCATGAGAAAAAGATTCTGCGCCTGCAGGCATAATCATAAATTCCTGTAGATCTACGCTATTATCAGCGTGGGAGCCTCCGTTTATAATATTCATCATAGGAAGGGGCATTACTTTAGCGTTTACTCCTCCAACATATCTCCAGAGAGGCATACCAAGTTCGCTCGAAGCTGCTTTTGCACATGCCAGTGAAACACCAAGAATAGCATTAGCGCCAAGCTTGCCTTTATTTGAGGTCCCATCAATTTCTAGTAGAAGAGCATCTAATTCTGTTTGGTTAAAAACAGGCAGCCCTTCAAGTTCGCCTGCAATAGTATCGTTTACATTTTCTACCGCTTTGGTAACACCTTTACCCAGAAAAACTTCTTTATCCCCATCTCTAAGCTCAACAGCTTCATGTTCTCCGGTAGAAGCCCCTGAAGGAACAGCCGCTCTACCCATCGCTCCCGAATCCAGAATAACGTCTACTTCAATGGTGGGATTCCCGCGCGAATCTATAATCTGGCGGGCGTTAATATCTTCTATAAAACTCATTTAAACTCCATTTTAGTCAGTAAGTGAATGAGCGATAAGGTACCACGATTTAACATCTACTTAAAGGGAATAGCCACTAAGTTTTTGTAAACTTGTTCCAGCAAAAAAACACTATATATACAACTACTTTGTCTGAGCAACATCCCTGGATTATCCTATTCGATATAGACGGTACCTTACTAACGGTAGATAGGAACTTTAATCGTCCCCTATTAAGAAGCATAATTGATAATTTGGAAATCAATTACCCTGATATGGAAAAAGATCCATTTTCCGGGAGAACCGATTTCGATATTATTACTTCGTTTCTTGTAAACCACGGCTTTGATCAGAATCTGTATAATAGATTCAAAGAGATATATCTTCTCAGGCTAGAACAGGAAATAAAAGCTGAGCACATACTTCGGCATGAATACATAGACGAGGCCATAGATTACTTCTCAGGAAATGGCTTTGTGCGGGGGCTTTTGACAGGAAATTTCCCTTCAGCAGCTCAGGTAAAACTAAAAGTTGCCGGAATTAATCAATCCTTCAGGTTTGGAGCTTTTGGAGAATATCATAAAGACAGGAATATACTTCCAGAATTGGCTCTGGAATGGGTAAAGGAAAACTTATCTATTCACAATCCTGATCCTTCCAGGTTCATTATAATTGGTGATACTCCACGGGATGTTTTATGTGCCAAGCATTCGGGAATGAGATGCGTATCTGTAACTACGGGTAAGTTCAGCGAGGGCCAACTAAAGGAATATGGGCCCGATATGATTTTAGATAATCTATCAGAGCCCGATAAGTGGTTTAAAAAACTAGTGAATGGAAGCAGCTGATTACCACATCCAGCCAAATACAAAAGTAATTTGGGCCGAACCCAGGAATTTGACAGCATCATTAGCAGGTTCAAGCTCCCATCCATCTGCGATGTTTTCAGCTGGTACTAAATCCCCATTACCGTCTCTTAATGGCTGAAATGGTTCGAGAATTTGAATGCCATTGCCATAGTAATAGAAATTATATCCAAACTGAAAGCTCTGGAGTTTTGCGAAGTTATCTCCGAAATCTATTCCTAACAGTATCTCTCCATTCCACCCCAGCTCTGTTTCAATATCACTAAAGCTTTGAAAAATATCACGAACAGGTTCGCACCTTGGTTCGCAAATTCCATCCTGATTTACATTAATATCTCTATATCCGTTATTATTATAATCCTCGAAATAAGGAGAGGTTAGAGTAAGTACGGGTCCAAAATTTATAGAAGTGTGTACTCTAAAGTTGTCAGTAATTTGATTCGGGAATACTCGACGTTTAATGCCTACTGTTAGTGGGAAGGTGGTTACTCTTCTGTACTTACTTGGAATGGTACGATTCCCAAAGATAACGTCTACATATAGTTGCTCGCTTGGATCTCGAAGTCCGGCAATTTTTAGGTTAACCAATCCTTCAGTATAAGGTCCAAGTCCTTTTCGAAATTGACCTCCCGCTCCAAATCCAAAATCATTTAAGTTCAAGCTGAATCCAAATCCCGTTTTATATCCTTCATCATATAGATTTCTAGGTGGCTCTGTGTCTCGGATTTGGGGTTCACCATATTGTGCATATGTGTTGGTAGTGGCAAGCAAAACGGCCAAAAAAAGTGTGGAGAAAACAAAACTAAGCTTTTTCATAGGTGTAGCTTATTGGTATAAAATGTAATTGACAAGTTTATGAACGAAAAAAACCTGAATTTCTTATTGTCTTAAATCGATATCCTGTTATTTTCCCATCGATTTTGAAAATCGACTAACAATTTTTCTAAATAATGAATTCACACACAACTTATTTGGTATTTGGACCATCTGCAACACTCAAGAGAATGGCTGGAAAGATGTTTGCAGAACATGAACCCAAATTTCTCTATGAACGAAAATTCGATATAGCACAAAGTGATTTTCATGTAGCTGTATATGAAGAGTATGAGAAACAAATTAATTCAAGTGTGACGCTAACGTGTATTTTTGAACATTCCCCAAAAGTGAATAAAATCGTTCTTAAAAAAACCGGGGGAAGAATGGGTTTTAGAGGCAGCTCTTTAAGTGAAGAAAGAAATGTTGAGTCTAATGTAATCGACTTTATTTTTGACTTCGCCAAACGTTTCGGTCTCACTGTTCAGGAAGAGCAAGTTTCTGATCAAAAAGAAGAAGACTAATTATCCTAAATAAAGAATGACAAGCACTCCCAACGAGTGGACTATACTCTCTGTTCTGGAGTGGGGAACATCTTATTTTGAAAAGAAAGGGGTTAACAACCCAAGGTTAAGTATAGAGTGGCTTTTGGCTCATATACTTGGGATGAAGAGGTTGAATCTCTATCTCATTTTCGATCGGCCTGTAAGTGCAGAAGAGCTTCAGGAAATCAAGCCCCTTATTAAAAGGAGAGCTAGCCACGAGCCCTTGCAATATATAGTTGGGGAAACAGACTTTTATAACACAAGAATTAAAGTTACTCCTGATGTATTAATTCCACGCCCTGAAACAGAAGAGCTGGTTGAACAAGTTCTTACTAGTCATAAAAAAGGCGATGAATTAACAGTACTAGATATAGGTACTGGTTCAGGGTGCATCCCAATTGCTCTGAAGAAGAATGCTAAATCCTGGAGCGTTTTTGGAACAGACATCTCTTCAAGTGCACTGAAAATTGCAAAACAAAATGCTGCTCTTAATGATGTAGAGATTTCATTTTTTGAAGACGATTTATTTAACAGTATGGCATTTGTTGATAAACAATTTGACATCATTATTTCGAACCCCCCTTATATATTAAGAGAAGAAGAATCCTCATTGGATGATGAAGTAAAAAACTTTGAGCCGGATACTGCTTTATTCTGTGACTCTACTCAGGAAATGTATCAGGCTCTCTTCGACTTTGCAGATAGATTTCTTGTGTCTGGTGGTACTCTTTATCTAGAGTTAAATGCAAGAACAGCAACTGAGGTTGATATTATTTTCGAAAATGAAAATTGGACTGCTTCGATTTTAAAAGACCTTGGCGAAAAGCCTCGTTTCCTGGTGGCGAAAAAAATTTAAAAAGAAGCAGATTCTAATTTTGAAATCTCAGAAAAACTACAGGTTTGTGTTGTGGAAAACTTGTGGAAAAAAACTTCACTAGCACAGGGTCTGAGTCGATACTCGCCTATTCGTATGTTATTGCAATATTACCACTAGTCAAGTTAGAAATTTATATATGCTAACTTTTTTTTTAATCATATGAGTTTCAACAGATTAAGAGACTTTATTGAATGTGGATAACTTTTTTAGTTTAGACTAACTCGCGTTTGACAAGACGTCTTTATTTTTTCATTTTCAAACCAGCGTAGCTATAAATATCACTTTATAGCGTGTGGATAACTGAAAAGGTAAGAACTTCAATCGTACAGGAGCAAAGGAGCAGATTGCAAGAAAATATAGCTGAGGCAGCTTGGGGAAAATGCCTGGAAATTATTAAAGACAATATTAGCTATCAGAAGTATAAATCCTGGTTTGAACCAATTAAGCCAATAAACCTTGTCGACAATACACTGACTATACAAGTACCGAGTCAATTTTGGTATGAGTGGCTTGAGGAACACTACTATAATATGCTTCGCTCAACCTTAGCTAAAGTCTTAGGGCCAGAGGGCAAACTTGAATACTCTATATTAATGGAGAAATCTGAACAGTTTGAGAATAATCGTTCTGTACGTCTTCCTCAACGACCTATGCCTCCAATTCAGGCTCAACAAATCCAGGGTTATCCTGAAAATTATCCTGAAAGAATTGAGAATCCCTTTGTGATTCCAGGAATCAGAAAGACCAAGATAGATTCCAACCTAAATAGCTCATACGTATTTGAGCGTTATATAGAAGGAGACTGTAATCGATTGGCAAGATCAGCCGCTATGGCAATTGCTGACAATCCCGGAAATAACTCCTTCAATCCATTTTTCATTTACGGTCCAACCGGTTTAGGAAAAACGCACCTAATTCAAAGTATTGGCAACCGTATAAAGCAGAAGTATTCTGATGATAAGTCAGTTCTATATATATCATCGGAAGCATTTACTAATGAATTTGTACACGCGATTAGAAACAACCGCGCTAGTGAGTTTTCTATGTTCTATCGCAATATTGATGTACTTATTGTTGATGACATCCAATTCTTTAGCGGGAAGGAGAAAACTCAGGAGGAGTTCTTTCATATTTTCAATGCTCTACATCAGGACGGAAAACAAATTGTACTAAGTAGCGATAGGGCGCCAAAGGATGTTCCAGATATCCAGGAGCGATTAATTTCAAGATTTAGCTGGGGATTAAGCGCTGATTTACAGATGCCGGAATACGAAACCCGTTATGCTATTCTTGAGCGAAAGGCTAATGATAACGGAATCGAAATTGATCCGGAGATTGTGGAGTTCATTGCTCATAATTTCAAATCCAATGTTCGTGATCTGGAAGGGGCTATTATCAAACTTTTGGCTCACGCCTCCCTTCAAAATATCGATGACATAGATTTGGCTATGGCCAAACGTGTGTTAAAGGATATGGTCAAAGAATCTCATACTCAGATTTCCATCGAGTCTATTCAAAACTATGTATGTGACTACTTTGGAATAGATACCAACAAAGTGAGAGAAAAAACCAGAAAGCAGGAAATTGTAGAGGCCCGACAAATTGCGATGTATCTGTCTAAGCGATTTACAAAATCCAGCTTGAAAACTATTGGTCTTCATTTTGGAGGAAGAGATCACTCAACAGTTATCCATGCTATTTCTACTGTTGAGGAAAGAATGAGCACAAGCCCCAAGCATAAAAGAATTCTGGAAGAACTTCATCAGCGTATCGAAGTAGCCAGTCTTTAATTATGGACAAACTCGTTTTAAAAGGCCTCAAATTCCGAGGCTATCACGGGTTTTATGATAAGGAACGAGTTGATGGAAATGATTTTGAGGTAGACCTCACCTTTCATCTTTCATTAGAAGATGCCGGAGTATCAGATGAGCTTGAAAAAACCATTGATTACTCAATTGCTCAAAAAATAGTAGCCGAAGTAATAGAAGGGAAATCTAAAAAGTTGATTGAGCATTTGGCATATCTGATAGGAGAATGTTTAACAAATGAAATCGAATCAGCAAACTCAGTTGAAGTAACACTTCGAAAATTGAACCCACCTATGCCAGGTATTTGCGAATATTCTGAAGTGACATTGTCATGGCCAAGGTAACTATAGCGCTCGGCTCGAACCTGGGTGATCCTCTTGAACAATTAGCACAGGCAAAAGAGTTTTTGACATCACTATCGGATATTTCTCCGGTTAGTTCATCTATTTATCAAAGTGAACCTATTGGTCCGTCTGAAGAGGATTTTTTTAATGCGGTAATTACAATAGATACAGTACTGCAACCAAATGAACTTTTCCAAGCTTTAAAGCAGCAGGAAAAGAAACAGGGCAGGCCTTCAAGGTACCCGAAATGGGAGTCCAGAACTATTGATCTGGATATAATTGCATATGATGACTTGGTGCTTCAAACAGATACTCTTATCATCCCACACAAGGAGTATGGTCAGCGTTTATTTGTTCTTCTTCCTCTGCAAGAAATACATCCGGGCTGGTCAGATCCTATAACTGGAACACCAATTGAAGCCATTATAAAAGGCGCTCAAACAATGAGGATAACTAAAACTGAGCTTAGCTGGTAAGATGTCGAATACGCTGGACTTCATTGCGGTAGAAGGGGTAATTGGTGCCGGGAAAACATCATTAGCGAGGCTGCTTGCTGAGAGACGACAAGCAAGATTAGTGCTAGAAGAATTTGAGGATAATCCATTTCTGCCAAAGTTTTACGAAGATAGAGAGCGATATGCGTTTCAAACACAGTTGGCCTTTTTGGCTAGCAGGTTCAAGCAGCAGCAGAATATGATGACTCAGGATCTGTTCCATCAGTTTACTATATCAGACTATATTTTTGAGAAGGATAGAATCTTCGCACGATTGAATTTAGAAGAAGATGAATTAGCTCTATATGATTCTATCTTTAACATCATGACCGGAATTGCAGCACAGCCCAATCTGATTGTGTTTATCCAATCGTCAGTAGATCGGTTAATGGATAATATTAAGAAAAGAGGAAGGGACTATGAGCAGCATATTACCCCGGATTATTTGCGAGATTTAAACAACGCTTATAACCACTTTTTTTATCATTTCAATAAAACACCTGTTATTTTCATAAATACTACTGAAATAGATTTTGTAAACAATGAGGAGCATTTGGCGTACATCGAAGAGCAAATTTTCGAACGGCCTATTCGTTCAAATATGCACATTCATATAGCCCCCTGATTATGCTTTTTAAATTTCTTTTTTTTATGGCGCTTTTTTTTGTCCTGATGAGATATATAGGGCGAATGTTCTTACCTTCAAGCGCAAAAAGGCAAAGGTTTAACCCCTTCGATCAAACTAGTAGAAAAAAGGGTAACCGCTTCGATCAAATTGAAGAAGCCGAATACGAAGACTTATCTGATAAAAATAAATAATCCATGAATTTTGAAGAGAAACTAAACCATGGCTTTGAACTTCTTCAGGACAAAGACATTGACCATAGTTTAGATATTGCCCGTGAGTTACAGCGAGAAAATCCTGATGCACACGAAGCCTATTATTTAGAAGCATTAATCATGCAGCAGCTCAACCAGTATGAGTTAAGTCTTACTGCTATCGAAAAAGCGATGGAATTGGGTGAGGATAATGCCGCTTATCACAATTTGAGAGGTAATCTGTATCTCCAGAAAGAAGAACTCAAAGAAGCGGAATCAGATTTTGACAAGGCAATAGAGTTGACGGATTCATCTTCAGCGCATCGAAATAAAGTAATGGTTATGCTAATGACCGACAGAGGACAGGAAGCTATTCCTTACCTGATTGGAAGAATCAAAACTAACCCTCAGGACGCTGAGAACTGGATTTTAATGGGCGATATGATCAAAAGAGGTGGGCAGGCTGATAAAGCAAGAACCTATTACGAGCAGGCGCTCACTATTGATCCTGATAACGATTATGCCAGAAGGCAGCTAGAGGATATCTAATCTAGAATTAGTTAGAGTTTTAGATAAAAAGGCCTCTAAAATTAAAGAGGTCATTCCGCGGCGAAAGCCGGAATCCAAATTTAGGTTAAAAGCATTGTTCTGTTCATAAAAGTTAAATCTAGATTCCCGCCTTCGCGGGAATGACTGAAAGACAGGCTTGGAGGTATTCTTTGGAGTATCTTATTCCGAATTCGTATTAAAACTATAAAAAGCGAAGGCTCGTCATTGATGTGTATTCGCCGATACCTGAAATTACCCTGTTACCAGGGTAATAGCTTTTAATCCCGCACATATTTACTGTGCGGGATTGAATTTTGAAGCCAAAAAATCCTATCTTTGTCGCCCTTTCTGCTCACGTGGCGGAATTGGTAGACGCGCACGCTTGAGGGGCGTGTGACCTAACGGTCGTGATGGTTCGACTCCATTCGTGAGCACATTTTTTAAAAAGCCCATTTCAGTTTTGAAATGGGTTTTTTTGTTTTATACTCGGAAAACTCATTTTAAGCAGAAGCATTGTTCAAAAAACTAAAACCATCGGAAATCATTCTTCCAATAATCCTGACGGGTTTATTTCCTCTATTGGCTTTAGTAAGTAATTCGGATGATTGGCAACAACTTACCGGAACACAACAAACCACCCGTTGGCTATTGATGTCTTCCTTTTTGATGGTCATTTGGTTTTCAAACCTCTCTATCCGAGGTAGCTATGCCAAGCCTGGATTTTATGCAAAAGTATTCTTGCTGAACGCAATACTTATTCTTGGCTTCACATTCATCGCAACACAGTATCTTTCAATGATAATTGACGCTGGGGATGTTCCTAATGATCCGTCGGTAGTAGCCTTTATAAGGCCGGGAATAGCAGCAGGTTTAATACTGATTGTTCAATTCACAGTAAATGCCTCAAAAGAGAATGCCCGCTTAAAAAATGAGAATCTTGCCCTTCAGGCTGAATCTTATAAAGCCGAATTGGAACAACTTCGAAAACAAGTAAATCCCCATTTTCTCTTCAATAGCCTTAGCACATTGCGAACTATGATAAGAGACCAGAAGAATTCAGAAAAGGCGGAACAGTTTGTGTTAAGTCTGTCGGATGTATATCGACAAATACTACAAACCAGAGAATCGGATAGCATTACTCTAAACGAAGAACTGGAGTTTCTTACTTCTTATATCTACCTCCTGGAAATTCGTTTTGGGGGTTCCATTTCCATTGAAATCGATATTATAGAAAGCTCAAAGCAGTTCTCTCTCCCGGCCTTTGGCCTCCAGCTTTTGGTTGAGAATTGTATCAAACATAATGTGGTTTCTATTGAAGAGCCTCTTAATATTCGCATATATCAAGATTCAGAAGAATCAGTGACCGTATCCAATACCTACAACCCAAAGCATTCATCTATCGAATCACTGGGCACAGGACTTTCTAACCTGGAAAAAAGATATGAACTTATCGGAATGGATAATGGTGTTACAATTCAACAAGATGATATTCTCTATTCCGTAACCTTGAAATTATTTTAGGATGAATGTTCTAATAATCGAAGATGAATTTCATACCGCAGGTTTACTCAAAGAATTCATTGAGACTAATCCGGGTTATCTCGTTGTGAATATCTGTGACAGTGTTTCCTCTTCAGTGAATTACTTAAAGAACTTTTCTTCAAATATTGACCTGATCTTTATGGATGTTCAATTGGCTGATGGAGAGAGTTTTGAGATTTTCTCGAAGGTTGAGTTTCAGATTCCTGTGATTTTTTGTACTGCCTTTAATGAATACATTCTAAAAGCATTCAAGAATAACGGTATTGATTACATCCTTAAGCCAGTAAAGGAAACAGATATACAAAGTGCCCTGCTGAAAATGGAGAGTTTGAGGAAATCCTTATCCAAAGAATCTATTCCAGAGACCTCTCAGGTGTTACCACAGACTATACTGGTAAGAAAGATGGAGAAAATGATTCCGATCGATATTTCAAGGATTGGTTTTCTTCATTTATACAATGAAACACTGAATTTGTATAGCCTTGTTGGTGAGAAATTTACACTGTTCAAAACCATGGATGAGATGGTATCCAAACTGGATCAACATCAATTCTATAGGATTAATCGTCAAATGATTATCAACAGGCAGGCTATCAAAGATATTGAACCCTATTTCAATAGAAAGGTGATCGTGAACTTTGAGTTTTCTACTCCCAAAAAGGCAATTGTAAGCCGCTTAAAAGTTTCTGCTTTTATGGAATGGCTTGAACATTCCAACCCATAATGTTCAGTTCACCCTTTGAATTGTTCATTTCAGCATAAAAGTCACTCATTGTAATTGAGTTTAATACGAAGTTTACCTCGAACCAAACACAAAGAGGTAAAACGATGACTCAGTTATTATTCCTATTCATTTCACTTTTTAGCATAAGCACTTTTTCTACACCTGATGATGGTGACCAAATTCTGGGAACCTGGGTAAATAAAGAACAAACAACCCATGTTGAAATTTATAAAAAGGATGGGCGGTATTATGGCAAGATAGCCTGGCTACCAAGAACAGTGGACCAGGATGGCAACCCAATAACAGATCGAAATAATCCTGATGAAGAACTTCGCGATCGTGAACTTCTTGGTGCAGATATTTTAGAAGGCTTCGAATACGAAGAAGGAGAATGGAAAGGCGGTACGCTTTATAGTCCTCAAAATGGGCAGAAAGTATCCCCTACTCTGCAAATTAACTCTGATGGTGAGTTGAACATGAAAGTCAAAAAAGGACTAATGAAGAGAACCGTAACCTGGACACGATTATGAAATTAGTAAAAAGCATCATACTAGCCTGTTTATTTGCTCTTTCTGCATCTTCTTTAAATGCTCAGGTAGTTGAAGTAGATAGCATTGAGTATGCGATTGAGTATGCAATACAAAATAACCCTACACTTGAAACATATAAGCTTCAGGCACAGATAACAGATCTCAACTATAAACTTCAGAAGAACACCCGTTTTCCCACTATCACTTATAATTTTAGTGGGCAAAACACAACTAGCCTTGCAGTAACTCCGGTACCTGGAGAATTATTTGGGCAACCGGGAGAAACTATAGAAACAGAGTTTGGACAGCCTTTCGCCTTCAGCTCTGGGATTACCGTTCAATCAGATAGGCTAGACTGGCAGAACAAATTAAAAACCAAGCTGGCTGAAAACGAAGTTTCCATTCTGGAAGCAGAAGTGGATGAGTTCAAGCAGCAATTAGTACAACAGGTTTCCTTGTATTACTACACAGCTTTAATCGCTAAGAAAGCTATCGAGATAAATGAAGAGAATATCTCAGTTTCAGATCAGATCATCGATTTAGCAGAGCTTCGATTACAGGAAGGCCTGGAAGACCAATTTGGGGTTAACCAGTCGAAAATGAATGCCAGTAATACCCTAAAAACTAAGCTTTCTAATGAAGCTCTATATGAAGAATGTATTACCCAGCTTAAAAACCTTTTTGGATTACCATACTCAACAGAACTTCGCCTGAATGAGGATCTTGACTACGAATGGTCACATTCGGTTTCTTCAATCGATCCGGTGAGTAATAGAAGACTGGTTACGCTTAATCGACAAATCGAGGGCTACGAACTTAATTTCAAGGTCCAAAGAGCGGCATATTATCCATCGGTAACGATGACGAATTATACCGGAAAGCAATTAAACAGGGACGATTTTGGATTAGAAATTGGAAAGGGAACCTGGGCTGATTACAACTATACTTTAGTAACAATTTCTTTCCCTCTCTTCACCGGCTTTAATCGAAGTAACAATGTAAAAATTGCAAATAGACAACTATCTCTTGCAAAGCTTGACTACGAAATCGAACTCAGAAATACAGAGCTGAGCGATATGTTGTTGCTAAGTGATTATAACCAAGGAGTAGAGACCCTGGAGCAATCTCAAACAACCTATGATCTTGCTAAAGAAAACCAGGACATCGCGTTTGTGCGGTACGAGGAAGGGCTAATCACCTTGGATCAGTATTTAGACGCGGTTGAAGATCGTCTTCAATCAGAGAATGCGTACCTGAATGACCTCTCCATATTGTATTCCTATTACTCAACTATAATCTCCAGAACCGAACAACAATGAAATTATCCATCAAACATATAACCATTATTTGTGCCGCTTTGTTGGTGAGTAGTTGTTCCCGGCAAGAGGTAGTTCAACCTATTCGCACTGATATAGTCGATGCAGTTTTTGCGAGCGGTCAAATCACCACCGATAATGAATATCTGGTAACCTCAAATGCCCAGGGATACTTAATTAAAAGCTATGTCGAAGAGGGCGATGTTGTATCGGAAGGAATGCCCCTTTTCCATATCTCAAATGACAAGCAAACTCCACAATTAGAAACGGCTATTGCCAATTACGAAGATGCATATCGTCAGGCTCAGCCAAATTCACCACAGTTAAGCCAGCTTCAATTACAAATAACGCAGGCCGAGCAACAACTTGAGCTGGATAAAAGAAACTATGAGCGATATTCCTCTTTACATGAAGCCAATGCCATCTCAACTTCTGAGCTGGAAAAAATGAAGCTCCAATACGAGTTATCTCAGAATAACCTGAAAATCCAGGAGCAATCTTACTCAGAAACAGATGCCATTCTTCAATTGAATCTCGAAAACACGAAACAACAATTGAAACTGCAAGAGGAAACGAGTAGTGATTATGTGCTTCATGCGTCCACATCTGGTCAGGTATTAGATATGTATAACGAGATTGGTGAATTAATAAATCTTGGGCAGCCCATTGCAAAGATCGGTGGTGCCAATTATATCATTCAACTCTATGTAGCTGAAGAAGACATCAAATTAGTCCAAGAAAATCAGAAGGTGCTGGTAGCATTAAATACTGATTCTGATCAAACTCATTCCGCGATTATTTCAAAAATTCTACCTGCCTTCTCAGTAGATGAACAATCTTTTATTGTTGAGGCTCAGTTTGTTGATCAGCTAGATTATATCTATCCGGGAACCCAGCTTCAGGCAAACATCATTATTCGGGAGGCAGAGGATGCATTGGTTATACCTGCTGCTTACCTCATCGAAAACAACCAGGTTCAACTTAAATCCGGAGAAATGGTCTCTATACGGACTGGAATTAAAACCCTTGAGTGGGTAGAAGTTCTTTCCGGTTTAGAAACTTCAGACCAATTAACTCTTGCTGAAAGGTAAACGATATGTTGAATTCAACTAACCTAAAAATTTCGAAGAAGCACCTTACTTCGCGAATAAAGCAAACGGTAGTTGCTATGTTGAGTGTGATCTTTGGTACTTCGATGTACATTTTTATGAATGGGTTTATGACAGGAATAAATGAAACCCAGGATGAAATGGCATTTAGCCAATTAGCCCATATTCGAATTTATAATGATGTCCCTGAAGACAATACCAATTTGCTTACTGTTTCCTACCCCGACGCTATACATAATGTGAGGAATCCACAAGTGATTAAGTACACCAATGGGATTAAAAACTCGGGAGAAATCATAGAATATGTAGAGAAGATTCCTGAAGTAGATGCTGTTGCACCTCAGGTGAACCTAAGCATATTTTTTCAAAAAGGAGCGATGGAGCGAAATGGTACTATTTCCGGAATTGATTCCGAAAAGGAGGAGCAGCTTTTCAACGTATCCTCATATGTGGTTGAAGGTTCGTGGGAATCTTTTGAGCAAGACGCAAATACCATTCTGTTAGGAGTAGGTGTAGCAAAAAATTTTAGTCTAGATGTTGGAGACTATTTATTGGTAAAAAACTCGAATGGGGTGTCTAAGAACTTCAAAATTGCTGGCTTATTTGAAACCACCTTAACCTCCACCGATAATGCTAAAGGATATGTAAGCATTGCTGCAGCTCAACAATTGGCTTCGGAAAACTCCAGCTATGCGAGCGATATTCAAATAAATATAACGGATTATTCCAAGGCGCAAGTCATTGCTGATTATTTAGATAGGTCGATCCCATATAAAGTCGAATCATGGATCGAATCTAATGGCCAATTAGTAGCAGGAAATGAGCTCCGTAATATTATGGCGATAGCTGTTTCATTAACCATTTTACTGGTAGCAGGTTTTGGAATTTATAACATCATGACCATGACCGTTAATGAGAAAATCCGCGAGATTGCAATTCTCAAGGCTGTAGGCTACGACGAACGAGATATTGTAGAAATCTTTCTCACCCAATCGATCATTATTGGATTATTAGGGGGATTGTTTGGGATGGTCTTCGGTTTTTTAATCTCGATGACAGTAAGCATTGTTCCATTTGAGATGCCAGGAATGAGTACCCTGCCCGTGACCTACTACCCTAGGCACTATGTACTGTCATTTCTATTTGGAGTGATTACCACGGCTTTGGCTGGCTATTTACCTGCTAAAAAAGCATCAAATGTTGACCCTGTAGAAATTATAAGAGGCTAATTATGAGTCCCAATATTCTTTCGGTTAGAAATATTTCTAAATACTTTCATGAGCCCCAAACATTTCAAGTACTTAAGGGAATCGATTTTGATGTAAAGAGAGGTGAGTTCCTTTCCTTAATTGGGAAATCGGGTTCCGGAAAATCTACTCTCTTATATGTGCTTTCAACAATGGATAGCGATTATACTGGAGAAGTATCCATTGATGATTTCCATTTAGACGGAAAAACCCAAGACGAATTGGCAGCGTTTCGGAACGCTAATATCGGTTTTGTTTTTCAATTCCATTATCTACTTCCGGAATTCACTTCTCTTGAGAATGTGATGCTTCCCGCCCTTAAGCTAGGGAGATTATCAAAAGAAGAAATCGAAGCAAAAGCAGTGGAACACCTGAAGTTATTAGACCTTGAAGCAGAGATAAACAAAGCCTCTAATAAATTATCCGGAGGTCAGCAGCAACGAGTAGCTATTGCACGCGCCTTAATAAATGACCCTAAAATAATCATGGGTGATGAACCTACTGGAAACCTTGATTCAAAAAATACAGACATTGTGTTCGATATTTTCAAACAGCTAACAACTGAAAGAGGGCAAACCATCATTACCGTAACTCATGATGATGACTTCGCAGCAAATTGTGATCGAATTATTGAATTATCAGATGGCCAAGTTGTAGCTGAAACTTGATAAGCCCAGTATTTTCCTTTCAACCGTCATCCTGAACTTGTTTCAGGATCTTTGTAAGGATTCATTCTTTAATGCGTCTTACAAAGTATGAACAAAGGCTATGTATATTTTCTTACCAACTATAAAAGATCAGCACCTTATATAGGGGTAACTAGCAACCTTTCCAGACGGATTTGGGAACACAAAGAAGGAAAAGGATCAGAGTTCACAGCTAGGTATAAGCTTACAATTCTTGTTTATGCAGAGGGATTAGATTCAATAACTGACGCTATTACAAGAGAAAAACAGCTAAAGAACCGGCATAAAGACAGGAAGTGGAATCTGGTGAAGCAACATAATCCTAAACTGAAAGATTGCTATGAAACTATGAGGACATAGCCATTCCGTAAGATCCCGAAACAAGTTCGGGATGACTTTATAAAGGAGTTGCGACAAGTGAATAAAATACTACCGAGGTTAGCCAAAGAGTTCAATGAATTATCCGAAAACCAAAAGTACTACAGTTGTTGGCAACAAAATTATTCAGTTACTTCAATCTTAACGGAACAAAACTAGTAAGATGTAAATTTAGAGTCTAACCTATAATCTTATGCAAATTTATGAAGCAGAAAATTGGTTTAGCAAGTTGAATTTTCAAAGAGATGAAGATTGGGATCTACATCCAAAATCAGTTTATACTTGTCCAAAATGTAATAAAAGCCTCAGGTTCAGTTTTAAGGATTTTGATAAACATACTACTTCGTCGTATTCGAACCTTTCGGATTCGGATAATCAAGAGTTTAAGTCTTACGGGAGAAAGGGCTGTAATTCATTTTTAGATTTTTATTGCCAAAAATGTAAATCGCCAACTAAAGTATTTTTTAATTTTTGGTCAGGTGGAAGGTATACCTATGGTTTTGAAATCAAGTTTGTAGGACTGCTCAGGTAAAAATAGAAGCTTTAGAGTAAAAGTGATCAACCTTTAAACGAATGCATTCTTTTCCAAAGATGTTACCTTTTCGTGATACACAACAGCAGGGTATTCCGTTAATTAGATCAAAAAAGGAAATACTATGTTTAAAAAGATAATTTTTGGAGCGCTTTTTTTAAGTATCTCTACATTAAGTTATGCACAGGATATGGAAAAGAAATTAGAGCAAGCGACTTTTGGAGCAGGTTGCTTTTGGTGTGTTGAAGCTATTTATGAGCTTGTTGAAGGAATAGTACATGTTGAATCCGGATACTCTGGTGGGCACGTCGATAACCCATCTTATAGAGAAGTAACCACAGGTAGAACAGGGCATGCTGAAGTAGCACGTATTCACTTCGATCCAGAGGTAATTACTTATGAAGAGCTCTTAACCGTACTGTGGCATACTCATAACCCTACTACACTAAACCGTCAGGGAAATGATGTTGGACCTATGTACCGTTCGGTCATTTTTTATCATAATGAAGAGCAAAAGGCTATTGCAGAAAAATCATTGAAGGATACTGATGCATCCGGGTTATGGGACGATCCAATTGTTACTACCATTGAGCCACTAACAAATTATTATGTGGCAGAAAACTATCATCAAAACTACTTCGAGAATAACCCAAACGCTGGATATTGCTCGTATGTAATTGCTCCTAAAATCAAGAAGTTTAAAAAAGAGTTTAAGCATCTTTTAAAGAGCAACATGCCTTTTTAGCTTGGAGCAAAACGAGAGTTTCCAGAAGTAACAGATAAAAATTCCCACATTCGATATTCCAGCTTCAAAAAGTTATTTTATATAGCGCCGATCAGAGATCGGCGTTTTTTGGAATAAAAGATCAGCATGATGTTTAAATATGTGACAGCGCTTTTTTTGAGCATTACTGCGCTCATGCCAATTAGTACAAGAGGGCAAGTAGTAATCAATGAAGTAGTTTCAACGAATGGGAGCGGAGTTACCGACGAAGAAGGTGATTTTCCGGATTGGATTGAATTATATAATCCTACAAATAGTAGCGTAAATCTGTCCGAGTTTTCAATCTCGGATGATTCGCTTGATCTCATAAAATATCCTCTTCCAAATGTCGAAATAGAAACAGGAGGGTACTTTCTTCTATATGCCTCAGACAAAAACAGGGAAGGCTTTACCACATTTTGGGAAACGAAGATAGAAGAGCAAAGTGAAATGAGATATATCGTTCCGAGTTCTCAGACTCCGTCTTCATGGATAGATCCGGGTTTTGACGATTCAGGCTGGAGCGCAGGAAGTTATGGAATCGGATATGGAGATAATGATGATGCTACCCAGGTTCCAAACGGTACCCTTTCCATTTTTACCAGAGCTGAATTTGATGTTGAAGATCCTTTATCCATAAACAATGTGATGCTCCATGTGGATTATGATGATGGCTATATCGCTTTTTTAAATGGAGTTGAAATTGCAAGAGCGAATATGAGTGGAGAGAGCCCAGCTGGATATAATACAGTGGCTAATACATATCTGGAACCAAGATTGATATATGGGCAGGAGCTGGATGGTATTTTAATCACAGAAATAGAGGGTTTATTAGTTGAGGGAACAAACGTACTTGCTATTCAAGTGCATAATAATAGCTCTGGCTCGTCCGATATCACACTAATACCTTTCTTGAGCCTTGGATATTCGAGTCCGGATGGAGTAACAGGAAGTGTTGCTCCTGAAACAAACTTACAAGCTTCCCAGGTTGTATATCCACATCTGAATTTTAAAATAAGCAGTGCTGGAGAATCGATTTTCCTTTCTGCTTTAGAAGATTCTTCAATCGTAGATGAGCTTTTAGTTCCGGAGTTAAGGCAAGGAGAGTCTTTTGGCAGAACGCATGCTGATTTGGAGCAACTATTTATTTTCTCAATACCAACTCCTCTTTCTCAAAATCCAGATGACGGTTTTTTAGAACGACTACCAATTCCGGAATTAAGCATTTCCGGTGGATATCATCCTAACCCAGTTTCTATTTCACTCACAAACTCTGAGTTTTCGGACAGAGTATATTACACTACTGACGGGAGCGAGCCTACCACAAGTTCTCCCGTTTTTGGAGGTGACTCGATGATAATTACTTCCCATACTGCACTTCGTTTAAGAACTATTGAAGATGGTAAGCTCTCAAGTACAGTTACGACACAAACCTATGTAATAGGAACTGAGCATGATCTGCCAATTGTAGCAGTAAATACGAATCCTGATAATCTATGGGATGATGAAACCGGAATATATGTAGTGGGAACAAACGGTATTTCAGGAAACTGTGTAGGGCCATCAAATTGGAATCAGGATTGGGAAATTCCTATCCATATCGAGCTGTATGAAAAAACGGGCGAGCTTGGATTTAGTTCAGAAGCTGGAGCTAAGATTTTTGGGGGGTGTAGTCGAAGTAACCCTGTAAAATCACTTTCTATTTTTTTTAGAGGAGAGTATGGTAACGCTGAGCTTGACTACAAGCTCTTTGAAGAAAAGGATATTGACAAATTTCAAGGATTTGTGCTTCGTAACTCAGGGAATGATTTTATTGGTGCAGGCTTCTCCATGTTCCGAGATGGAATGATGAAAACGCTGGTTGAGGATACAGAAATTGATTATCAGGCTTTCCGGCCAGTAGTTGTGTATCTGAACGGTGAGTATTGGGGTATCCATAACATCAGAGAGAAGATCAACGAGCATTTTATTGAATCGAATAGCGAGGCTGATTCAGATCAAATTGACTTGCTCGAAAATGATCGCTGGGTCGTACATGGCAGCTCTGAGAATTTCGATGATTTTATGAACCTTCTCGGATCTGTAAATATGACAAATGAAGAGCAATATGCTCAGGTGGAGGCATATTTGGATATAGATAATTACATCGATTATGTCTCTGCTCAAATCTATTATGGAAATACGGATTGGCCGGGAAACAATATGCGTTTCTGGAGAGATCATCGGACTAATGGCTCCTGGCGGTGGATTATGTATGATACCGATTTTGGCTTTGATCTTTACGACTGGTCCAGAAGTGCTGCTACCGACAATACCTTGGAGTTTGCTCTTGATACAAATTGTAATTGTGGTTGGCCAAATCCACCTTGGTCTACCTATATGTTAAGGAGAATGGTACAGAGTCCTATTTTCGTGCAAAAGTTTGCGAATAGGATGGCAGATTTAATGAACACCTCCTTTCAGCCAGATTATGTTCATTCTGTTATAGATTCGTTGGCTGGAATCATCGAATCGGAAATTCCTCGCCAAACCCAAAAGTGGGGTAATTGGGTAGAAGGTTGGGAAAGTGAAGTATCAAGAATGAAAGGCTTTGCAGACGATCGCCCGGATAATATGGAATCGTTTTTTGTGAATAGATTTCGTTTATCTGTGCTGAATACATTGACAGTTAACTCCTCTAATCAGGAACATGGCGAAGTAAAAGTAAATAGAATTATGCCGGATTCTTACCCGTGGTCGGGGCAATATTTTGGAAATATGGCAGTAGAAATTGAGGCTATTCCAAAACGAGGATATAAATTTATTGGCTGGAGTGATGATGCAGGAATCACATCTAACAACAGAGAAGTATTTCCAGGGACAACAACGTATACGGCTAATTTTGCCCTTGATCAGGAAGAATCATCGAATGTTGTTATCAACGAGATTATGTACAACGCCGACGAGGAAGAAGAAACTGGAGATTGGGTTGAGTTGTATAACACAGCAGGTTTCGAAGTAGACATAAGTGGATGGCAACTGAAAGACGAAGATGATTCGCACGTATATGAGTTTCCAAACGGCACCACTATGGAGTCAGATACCTACCTCGTAGTATCTGCAGATTTGGATGATTTCAACTCTCAGTATTCTGGTATTTCGCCTTTGTTTGGAGAGTTGGGCTATGGACTTGCCGGAGGCTCTGATGCAGTACGGCTTTTTGATGCTGACGGAATACTCGTTGATTCACTTTCTTATTTGGATGAAGACCCTTGGGATTCTGGCGCCGACGGTACCGGATATACCTTAGAGTTAATCGATCCGAATTCTGATAACTCTCTGCCGGTAAGTTGGGAAGCATCATCTGTACTAAAAGGAACTCCTGGGGCACAAAACAGCGCATTCTTGGTTTCAGAAGAAGTGGAAGTTTCCGTTCCGGAAAAGATTCTTCTCAATCAAAATTACCCCAACCCTTTCAATCCAAGTACTACCATCTCTTTTGAAATCCCACAAAGCTCATATGTACGTCTGGTTGTATTTGATATGCTGGGGAGAAAAGTATCAACTCTTGTTGATGGGCAAAGAACTGCAGGACTTTATTCCCAGATCTGGGACGCTCAAAATTTTGCAAGTGGAATTTATATGTACGCCCTGGAAGTAGATGGTAAGTTATTTACCCGAAGAATGATGCTGATAAAATAGTTTAAGGTGTTGAATTCTGGTATTTATACAATATCCTGGTAACATAGAATGGCTATCTTTTAGGAAATAAAAAGTCAGATTTTAATGAAGAAGTATTTTCTCCTTTTTTCCATTCTGTTGTTTTCCATTTCGGTGAAAGCTCAAACCGATTTAATTGCACCGACTCTTCTTAAGCAAGAGCTCATTAGTTTTCTACAGGAAAACTATTCAGTAACCAATCAACAAAGTTATAATGCTGCCCGGGATGCAATGTTTGAGGATATTGATGGTAAATCAGGCATGATTAGTTGTGTGTACACAGGTTATACCATTTCCTTTACCAATCGACAAGACGCCCAGGGCACACAGCAAGCAGGAGATTTTAACACGGAACATATTTGGCCTCAAAGTTTTTTTGATAGTGACTTGCCGATGAGAAGCGATATTCATCATTTATTTCCAACACGGGTAGATGTTAATGGCGCAAGAAGTAATTTTCGATTTGATGAAATCCCGGACGATCAGACAACTCGGTGGTACCGTGGTGATGCAAATCAAGCCGATATTCCTAGTTCGAATATTGACGAGTTCAGTGAATTAGGCTCAGAACGTTTCGAACCACGAGAGGATCTTAAAGGAAATGTGGCTAGAGCCATTTTCTATTTTTGGACGATTTATCAGGACAACAGCTCTATCACTACTGACAATACAGATAATGAAGCGTTCTTTGAAGGAATGAAGGAGGTACTTCTTTTATGGCACAATCTGGATCCCGTTGATAGCCTGGAAGTAGCACGAAGTCTAGAAATAGAAGAAGTTCAGGGAAACCAAAATCCCTTTATTCATGATACTACCCTGGTAAGAAGAGCCTATTTTGACGGAGTAGCTATTTCAAATGAACCTGATGTTATTACTCCTTCATCAATTAAGCTATTTCAAAACTATCCTAACCCGTTTAATCCGAACACTCTTATAAGATATGAATTGGCGTCTTCTGGTTTTGTAAGCCTCAAAGTATTCGATGCTATGGGGCGGGAGGTAGCGAATTTAGTAGAGCGTCCTTTATCGAAGGGGTTACATACTGCACAGTTTGATGCTACTGGTCTTTCCTCTGGTATTTATGTATATCAACTAAGAGTTGGGGAGGAAGTACGTACCTCAAGCATGCTGTTAATCAAATAGAAGACTAAAATTTATAGAAAGTCACATCGGAATTAGCTATACTTAAAAACCTTTTTAGGTTAGCAATCAAAATGTTGTAGGGTAACAATGCAAGAAGTAAAAGTAGCGCGTACGGGTATTACGCGATCTACAAAAAGTGGGAATTGGCAGATCTATCTTAATGATCCAAGTCTGAATAAATTTCAGCTAGGCCCCACTCTTTCCAATGATTACATCTCTACAGAGATAATCTCACCATTAAGCCAAAGATCTACCTTTTATAACACTGTTTCAAAACAAAGAGATGAGCAGGTAACCGTATACCTGGACTTCAAAGAAGTAGATCAAACAAGAGTCGCGAATATCGAGCTAAATGCTTCTGATGATTTTTTTAAACATTGGAGAGTGGCTTTAATAGACAACAGAACGAAAAGTTCTGTAGAGATTACAACTACCAGTAGTCATAAGGTTGAGCCAATTATTGAACTCAATAAGTTAATGAAAATGGGATTTGTAGAAGGCCAGAATCATTCTGGAAAATCCTACTTCGAACTTCAGCTTACTCCAAGTAAGTGAGTTACTGGTTATTCGTTTTGGTGAATTACCGTTCCAATAACGAAAATGCATAAAGATTTAATAGTATTTATATAAATCGGATGTATTTATTGCTACTATTGTAGCATGATTAACACCAGCCTGGAACTCTTAAATTTTCGGAATCATCTTGAGACAAAGGTGGACTGGGCTCCTCATCTGAATGTGATTACAGGTCCAAATGGGGCTGGTAAAACCAGTGTTATTGACGCCATCCATTATTTGTGTATGTCACGAAGTTTTGTGAGTAATTCGGATTTATATGTGGCTCATAAGGAGGTGTCCTACTTTATGATTAAGGGCAAGTTTGAAGGAGAAATCAGGTCTCAGTTTGAAGTAAGTTGCTCATACTCCCGTGGAGAAGGGAAAAAGATTTTTGTAAACGAAGGTCCATTGGATCGGCTCTCTGATCTTATAGGAATGGTTCCGGTAGTGGTTCTTTCTCCTGATGATAAAAAGCTAACCAGAGAGGGGCCGGCAGAACGCAGAGCCTTCCTGGATTCTTTTATCAGCCAGATTTCTTCTTCATACCTAAGGGATTTGCTAGACTATCGAAGAATAAGGAAACAAAGGAATACGCTGCTTCAGCAATTTTCGGGAGCAGGGCACCTGATCGAAATGCACCTTGATCCCTGGAATAAACAGCTCGTTGAGGTCGGATCCAGAATTGTTGCCAAAAGGGAAGCCGTGCTTAATCGGTTTAAAGATTACCTGGCAAAAGATTATGCGATGATTTCGGGTATGAATTTAAGTACTGGCCTTGAATATCAAACTTTTTGCACTGCTTCAGAGAATCCAAAAGAAATTGAAGAACAATACTATGCATTATTAAACGAAAATTTTGAAAAAGAAGTGGAAAGAGAGCAAACACTGATAGGTCCGCACAGAGATGAAGTTGTATTTTACCTCGATGATTTCGAATTAAGAAGATTTGGTTCCCAGGGGCAGCATCGATTATTTGCACTCTCGCTAAAATTGGCACAGCTTCATTTTTATTCCGATGAATTGGACGATTTGCCCATATTTATGCTGGATGATGTATTTGGTGATCTTGACCTGCATAAGACAGAGATTTTGCTAAAAGCACTTCAACAACATAAAGGGCAAACTTTTATTACCTCAGCGAACCCAATCCCATTCGAGAATTATGTACATTTTGACGGAGAGAGAAATCGGTTTTATAAAGTTAAGGATGGAACAATCACAGCAGAATGAGATTAGATAAACCCAAAGCTATAGGTACTGCTTTACAGGATTTTCTGGATAAATTTCCTCAGAAGAAGAAGTTGAGGCAGGGTATGATACTTTCTGTTTGGGAAGAGGTGGTTGGAAGCAGGATTGCAGCTCATACTGAAGACTTACACTTTGAAGGAGATAAGCTGGTCTGCAAAGTAAAAAACCCGGCCTGGAGGCATGAAATTCATGCGAACCGATTTAGTATTGCTAAGAGACTGAATGCCAGGGTAAAAGGCCAGGTTATTGGCGATATAATCGTTCGTGGCTAGTTGTTAAAACCCCCTACTGATTCTATATTAAACGCATGGCGGCTTCTTTTTTTGAAAAATTTCAACTCCGAATAAAACGGGTATTTACATTTGGTGTTCCTCCAGGTGGTAATGAAGAAGACGCACGGGCTGCCAGAAGAGAAAGAGTAGCAGTATTTGTTGTGGCCTACATCATGGCTATGAGCCTCTGGTTTATTGTAAATCTTAATGGCGATTATAATATCAATATCAATGTGCCTATTGAAACAGGAAGTATTCCGGATGATATGGCACTAATTGAAGATCTACCTGAATTTGTTCAGGTTGAAGTAACCGGAGATGGCTGGAAACTTGTGAACTTATTCAATAATCCTCCGAGTGTATTGGTAGATATAACCGAAGGAGAGGTGAATTTATTCGATCAGGTTCGCCAACGATTTACAGTTGAGCAAGATGTATCTGTGCTAAAAGTTCAACCCTTTGTAGTTAATATTGCATTGGAACCAAAAATCTCAAAAAGGATACCGATTCGTTTAAATACAGATATTGAGTTCATGAACAGGTATGGTCTTATTGAAGAGCCCATACTACAACCTGATTCTCTTACTATTACCGGAGCAGTTTCTCAGGTAGCTGATATTTCTGAATGGGTGATTACTGATACTCTCACACTCAGAAACGTACGGGATGACATCTCTTCAATCATACCTATAAATCAGCAAAACCCCTTAATTGTACCATCTATTGAAGAAATAACTTACACGGCCAATGTCTCGGAATTTACCGAGGGTGAAACCAGTGTATATATACGTACCAGAGGCCTCCCAAGAGGACAGGTTATAAATTATAATCCATCAGCTGTCCGTATTCGTTTTGATGTGCCACTAGAAAGATTTGCTGAGGTACAAAATATCCAACCTTATGAAGTCTATGTACCATACTCTGAAATTCAAGAAGATTCCACAGGCTTCGTTACTCCTGATATAGAATTAATTGCTACTCAATACCAAATCAGGTTAAGGAGCTTCCAGCCTAAAGCAGTTGCTTATTTTAGTGTCTTGGATCAGTAGCCAGTATTAGGCGTTTGAGTCAGAGTTAGGTTTAAAAAGACCCAGAGTTTTCTTTATCAATACTAAGATTATAAGTGCCCCGCTTATTGTTGATAAAACTACTTCTACAATCAATGAAGATTTAAATAGGATGTACCCTTCACTATAGTCCCTAAATACAATAAGCAACAAAAGTATATTTATAACAGAAAAAAGCAGATATAGTAATTGAACAAAGAGATTGTTTTTGTAAAGCCCAACCAATAACAGCAAATAGAGGCTATATACCCAGAATTCAGAAATAGATTGAACCTGGTATTCAAGAGGTGGAACAATTATCAGAAAATAATCCAATAGACCACGTGCAACACTTATAAGAAATGAGCCTAAAGCAAAATTGAATATTAATCTATCTAATTGTGACATTAATTCGATTCAATCTCAAAAGGAGCAATTACCTCATCTACTTCTTTTACTCCGTCGAAGAACTCAAGTACTTGTAACAATACTTCATCTACCAGAATATCCGGGCAGGACGCTCCCGAAGTGAGGGCCACTTTTAGGGGTGAGGCATTTTTTGGTAACCAGCCCTGTGTTTCCAGTATCTCTTTCTTCCATTGATCGAAATGTTTGATACTGGTATCAGACTGGATTTCGCTGGCATCTCTGACATGGAAAGTTGGAAAAGAATGCTCCAAAATCTCAACCAGGTGCATAGTATTCGAAGAATTATACCCTCCAACTACCAGGGCGATGTCTGCATCCATTTCAGCAAGGGCTAACGTTGCTGATTGGTTCTCATTTGTGGCGTAGCAAAGTGTGTCTGAAGTATCAGCAAAGTGATTTAGAATATCTGTTTCACCATGAATTTGAATAGCTGCTTCTTTCAGAATGTCCATGACCTCCTGCGTCTCAGTCGCCAGCATGGTCGTCTGGTTGATAACCCCAAATCGTTGTAGATCTTTATGTGGATCAAAACCAGGAGTAGATTTATGACCAAAGTATTCTTCAAAATCTGAAACAGGGCGATCACCGGTCATGATTTCAGCAAGGATAGTAGCTTCCTCAGGGTTTAGCACTACTACCACAGCTGAATGTTCGGCACTATGCGAAAAGGTAGCCCTGGTTTCCTCATGCTGATGCTTTCCATGCACCACCAGGCTATACTCTTTTTTCCCAAGCTGTTTTCCTCGCTTCCAAACTTTTTCCACAAAAGGACAGGTAGTATTGTACTCATAAGGATTGATCCCTTTTGTTTTGAGCTCTTCCTCAATTTCCCGGGTAGTCCCAAAAGCAGGAACAATCACTACATCTTCCGAAGACAGCGAAGAGATAGGGATAATTTCAGAGCCATCAGTATTATGAAGAAACTTTACTCCCTTTCGAAGTAGGTCTTCGTTTACCGTGGGATTATGAATCATTTCACTAAGCAGGTAGATATTCTTATCCGGGTGGTCTTCTACCGTTCGGTAAGCGATATCGATGGCATTCTCTACTCCATAACAGAATCCAAAAAAACGAGGGATATAAAACTGAACAGGTCCAAAATCCAGAACGGTTGGGGTCAGATCCTTTTTCATAGGATCGGTAATCTTGGTCGCCTCCTTCACCTTCCGGATAATAGGGGACTTGTACATTTCTGGTATTTGGAATTCCTTACGTGGCATAAAAATTAAACAAAAGAAGATTTATTCTAGTTCGAAAAAGATTTACACTTCTTTCTTTATTTGCTCTTTTACGGCTTTAATAGCTTCTAATTCCGTTGGGAAAAAGCTTGACTCAATTTCTTTTTTCTTTCTCTTTAAGCCATAATGCTTTTTGCTAAACCTATAATTTTGGTTGGCTATCGAATTGATTTTAGGTATAGCTTTGGCTTTAAATAGTCCATCTTTTTCGATTACTGAAATTTTGTAATCCTTTATTAGTGCCATTCCTAATTCTTAATTGAAAAATTCTTAATTCTACATTGAAGCGAAGCGCCTACGCCGCATCTCCAATATCATCCATCCGCACACCAACCAACCGACTCACCCCAGTTTCTGGCATAGTAACCCCATACATCATCTCTGCTTTACTCATGGTCTTTTTGTTGTGAGTAATAATGATGAACTGAGTCTCCTGGCTAAAGTTCTTAATCATTTTAGCAAAGCGCTCAATATTGGCATCATCTAAAGGAGCGTCCACCTCATCCAATACACAGAAAGGAGAAGGTTTTACCAGGTAAATGGCAAAAAGAAGAGCGATAGCTGTTAGTGTTTTTTCTCCGCCCGAAAGCTGTGAAATTCCCGAAGGGCGTTTTCCTTTTGGTTGGGCTTTAATTTCGATGCGGGCCTCTAACGGATCGTCTACTCCTTCCTCAATCAGTAAGTCGCAGTAATCGTCTTTGTTGAATAAGGTCTTAAATACTTTCTGGAAGTTGGTTCTGATCTCCTCAAAGGTTTCGTTGAAGCGTTCAGTAGCTGTGGTATTGATTTCCTCAATAGTTTCAAGCAGTTGCTTTTCAGCCTTATCCAGATCCTCTATTTGTTCCTCGTAGAAATCGAGGCGCTCTTTCTCTTCTTTATATTCTTCAATAGCCAAAGGATTTACATCTCCAATGCTATTCAGCTTTTGTCGCAGCCATCCGATGCGCTGTTTTACCTCATCAGGAGTCTTATCCTCCGGCATTTCAGCACCTTCAATTTGCTTCATCAGAATTCCATAGGCTTCCCAGATATGATCTGAAAGTCCCTGAACCTGCATTTCCATTTTCTCTTTTGCCATCGAAAGATGATGAACCAGTTCCATGTTCACTTCTTTCTGTCGGCGAACTTCTTTGAGGTTTTTCTCAATCTCGTTAATGGAACCTCGTTGCTTTGCTGAAGACTCTTCTGCTTTTTCCAGGGCTTCATCGGCATCTACTTTCAACGCTTTGTTTGAATCTAATTGCTTCTCCAGGTCAGAAACATATACCGAATACTCTTCGATATTTTTCTTCGACTGCTCGGTGAGCTTAGTTCGGTTTTCAATCCTGGATTGAACACTTTGGATACCCGTTTCAGCACGTTTTACGTCTCGCTCATGGTTATCTACTTTGTTCTTCAGATCCTGATGCTTCAGCTGAGCATCATTATAACGGCTTTGAGCAATGGATCTGTTTTCCTCTAAAGATGAAAGCAGTTCCTTTTTCTCAGACTGGATACCTTCCAGTTCTTCCAGCTTTTTCTGAAGCTCTTTTTGCTTAGGAAGAATAGAATCCAATTCTTCCTGAGCGGTACCTTCGCTACTCTTCAGGTAGTCTTTTCGGTTAACAAGCTCAGTGATATTCTTTTGATATACCTGAACTTTTGAGCTCAGACTATGTTGCTGCTGTTCAATTCTGCGGACTTCCTGCTCCTTTTCCTTCAAACCGGCGCTAAGCAAGCCAATATCGAGCTTATTGTACTTCTCAACGATCTGTTCGAGGTATTCAGAGAGCTTGTCAATTTCTTTTAGAGAAGCAGCTTTTTCTTTTTCAAGGCGCTCAATCTTGTCCCGTAATCCTACCCGGACACCGGTATTTTTATTTTTGCTACCGCTTTTGAAGAATCGGGTTTTAGTAATTACTTCCCCATCATAAGTCACCCCGATAGCGCCAGAACCTTTAAGTCCTTTATAAGCATCTTCCACTGTATCGAATACAAGAACATTACCCAATAAGAGCTGCTTTAATGCCGAGTATTGCGGCTTAGTTTTAACATAATCGAAAAGGGAGCCATCCTTCACTTCATATTTCGCAGAAAGCTTATCGAGAGGAATAAATGTTGCTTTCCCTTTCTTGGCTTCCTTAAGAATGTTAGCAGCTCGTTTTGCTTCTTCAAGAGTAGGTAGAATTACAAAATTGAGACTACCACCTAATACCGATTCCAAAGCTACAGCATGTTTTTCATCAGTATCAAAAACATCGGCTACGGTCTGCATGTCTTTGAAGTCGAAGCGATGGTTATCTAGCAGATAACGAACACTATTTGGAAAGGCGTCATTGGAATTAGCCAGGTCATTAAGTAACCGTACCTCATTTAGCATCGAAGAATGCTCACTATGCAAAGAGCGAAGTTCGTCTTTAATCTCGTTTTGCTTGGTAGCAAAGCTCTCTCGTTTTTCTCGGGCTGTTTCCAGTTCCTTTTCCATTTCGTCCCGATCTTCAACCAGCTTTTCCAGTTTCGATTCAATCTGGGATTGTTCGGAATTCAGGTTATCAATCTCGTCATTCAGGTCAACGATTTCGTCATTAATGCGCTCTAGATCACCTTCCGTATTTTCGAGGCGGGATTCAATCTTAATTTGTTTGGTTTGAAGCTGATTTAGCTCATTATTGGTAGCACTCAGCTGTACTTCAAGTTCATACAGTTCATGCCGCTCCCGGTTGTACTGCTGTTGGATAGAAGAGTACTGTCCTTTTGAATCTTCCAGGACTCTTTCTGACTTATCTAAATCTTCATCAAATGATTCGAGCTTGGTTCTGCTGTTCGCCAATAGGTCCATCAGCTCCTTTAAGTCAACTTCCCCCTGTTCGATGTCTTTACCATACTCGGTGATTACCTTCTTTTCATTCTCAATCTTCTCACGGGTAATTCGAATGTTGGTATCTGCATCCCGAATCGCATTATAAAGCTGGCTTACCTGGCGCTGAGCATCGGCTTGTTGACGTTCTTTGTCAATAAGCTGGCTTCGAGCCTTTTCATCCGAGCTTTCTAATTCCTCAGCCGTTCTCGAAATCTCTTTCTTCTCTTTTTCGGCATTTGAAATACGCTCCTGCAGTGGAACCAGTTCTTCCTGGATTTTATTGAAATCATACAGGGTTAATGCCTTATCCAGTACTTCCAGCTCATCTTTGTATTTCTTTGCCTTTTCCGCTTTTTCGGCTTGAATTTCGAGCGAACGGGCTTTTTTTCGAAGTTCGATGAGTAAGTCATCAACGCGCTGTAAATCCTTTCGGGTTTCGTCGAGCTTTCTAAGCGTTTTCTTTCTTTGATCTTTATATCGGGTTACTCCTGCAGCTTCTTCAAACAAACGACGGCGGTCGTTGTTCTTGTCATTCAGGATCTCTTCCACCATCTTAAGCTCAATCACTGAATAGGCGTCTGATCCCATTCCAGTATCCATGAAGAGTTCCATGATATCTTTGAGTCGGCAGGAGGTACCATTGATGAGATACTCAGAATCACCAGATCGGAACAAACGTCGGGTGATGGTTACCTCGCTATATTCGATAGGGAGAATGCCTTTGTCATTTACAAAAGTGAGGGATACTTCAGCCATTCCTAGCGCTTTCTTTTTGGCTGTACCATTGAAAATCACATTACTCATGGCAGCGGAGCGTAGTAAAGAAGGACGTTGCTCACCAAGTACCCAGCGAAGTGCATCTACAATGTTTGATTTTCCGCAGCCATTAGGGCCAACAATAGAGGTAATCCCGCTATCGAAACTCACTTTAGTTTTGTGAGCAAAGCTTTTAAATCCCTGTAAGTTTAGTTCGGATATATACACGTATTAACTATTAAAATTTGCGAGGCACCAAGCGGAGCTAGTGCCGAAGCAATCTCAGCCTGATCATCGAGATTGCTTCGCTTTGCTCGCAAAATTAAACCGTCATGATTTCTGATTCTTTATGAGTCAACAATTCATCCACTGCTTTGGTGTGGTTGTTGGTCACATCCTGTACATAATCTTCCGCTTCAAATCTGGAGTCTTCCGGAAGGGAGTCTGAATCCACTTTCTTTTTGATCGCGTCATTAGCTTCACGTCTTGAATTTCGAATACTAATGCGAGCTTGTTCAGCTTTGTCACGGGCAACTTTTACGAGTTCTTTCCGGCGTTCTTCCGTTAAAATAGGAAGTGGGATACGAATGAAATCACCATCGTTCATAGGATTTAGCCCAAGCCCGGCCGCCATGATAGCTTTTTCAATATCTGGTAGAGTTGATTTATCGTAAGGGGTAACAATCAACATTCTTGGTTCTGGTACACTAATATTTCCCAACTGTTGAAGCGGAGTTTGAGCTCCGTAATACTCAACCTTTACTCCAGAAATTAAAGCTGGGCTTGCTTTCCCGGTTCTGATATGTGAAAACTCACCTTTTAAATACTGGATGGCATCATCCATTTTGATGTCCGCTTCATCAACGATTTCTTGTAGTTCTTCGGGAATCATATGTGCTGAATTAAATTAAGTCTTTTTCCACCCTGGATTTCAACTCCGAGAAGTTAATAAAAGTGAGGTTTAAAATTAATTCAAACCTTACACAAACATTATTAATCGCAGCAGTGTCTAATCAAGCAATGAGACATAGCATATGCTTGGTCATTATGCTATGGGATGAGGAAAACCTTACCCGAAAGGGTAGGGTTTTTTGGTACAATAAGTCTTATATCATCTGGCCTGAAACATTGGATATTTCATTTCACTAGTGGCTAAGAAAAGTGATATAAGAGTGAAGATTATCTGAACTAAATTTCTCTAAGTTATTCATTTACAATATCTAATAGGCTAAAGAAAACATAAATAGAAGGCCTATTTCCTTTTCCCTCAATAAACAACGAAATGACGTTTGCTTCTTTCAAACTATTTAGTATTCGTATTGCACTTGGTTTAGGTATAGATGAATTTTTTTGAAAATCAGTTGAAGAAAAAATTGGCATATTAAATAACGTATCCAATGCTTGAAGCGCAAACTGTGATCGTGTTATGTCCACAATTTTGGTTTTCATTTCATCATACAAGCTTAGAACCTTCTTCGCTTTTTCAGTATTCTCGATACTTTGATGCTCTATTGCTTTCAAAAAGAAAATTATCCAATTTTCCCAATCATTGTTATCACTTATAGCCTTCAATCTGTCATAGTATTCATCTCGATTAGATTCTAAAAATCCACTTATATAGAACATTGGGGTATGAAGAACACCTTTAGAAAATAAAAATAAGGGTATAAATATTCTTCCTATTCTTCCATTCCCATCCAGAAAAGGGTGTAAAATTTCAAATTGTGCGTGAGCAATAGCTACTTGGACTAGAGTATCTTCATCATTAAAATTGAGATACTTTTCAAAATTGTTTAATCCATCTTGTAAGATTAAGGGTGATGGAGGGACAAATCGTGCCTCTTCGATTTTAGTTCCAGGTTTTCCTATCCAATTTTGTGTTGATCTAAATTGTCCTGGCCCTTTATTCTTTCCTCTTACACTATCCAAGAGCATTGAATGCATCTCTTTTAAAAGTCTAAGTGTTATAGGTCTTTCTTTTAATTCTTCAACTGCAAAGTTAATAGCTTTTCTATAGTTAATTATTTCTCTGATGTCCTGGTAATTCTCTGTTTTTTGTTTTGGGTCTGCTTCATACTTTAGTACTTCCTCTAGTGTAGCTTGTGTTCCTTCAATTTTTGAAGAAAGAACAGCTTCTTTGGTTGTTAATGGAGATAGTAAAACTGCAGGATTAGGTATTGACTGAAGCAAGCCATCAAATCTGGCAATAGAGCGATTTGCTGGACCAAGCTGACTTCTAAAAGGCTTCCAATTTAAATCTTCGTTTGGAAGATTATGAGGAATAAATGGCTTCATGTTAAGTGTGTTTCATCTATGAGACGCAAATCATTTTGTGTCTCATAAATTAAAAAATATGAAACACAAATCATTTTGCAAATATTTGATGCAACACAAATGTGGAAAAGTTGCCCTTATCGTGGAAAAATCACTCCCAAACCACCGTAGTACCCAAATCCTCGCCGTCGCAGACAATCTTCTTAAAGTTTCCTGGTGTATTCATATTGAATACAATGATTGGGGTTGAGTTTTCACGGCAGAGGGTGAAAGCGGTAAGATCCATTACCGAGAGGCGCCTCTTCAAGACTTCATCACCAGTAATAACATCGAATTTTTGAGCATCAGGGTTTTTCTCCGGATCAGCATCAAAGATGCCATCCACACGAGTTCCTTTTAGAATCACATCGGCTTCCACTTCAATAGCTCGAAGTGCTCCAGCCGTATCAGTAGTGAAATAGGGGTTCCCTGTTCCTGCACCAAAAATTACCACTCGACCTTTTTCCAGGTGACGCACTGCTCGTCGTCTTATAAAAGGTTCAGCAATAGCTTCCATTCGAATGGCGCTCAGTAAACGTGTCTTTACATCCTGTCTTTCGAGTGCGTCCTGAAGAGCCATGCTGTTTATCATAGTGGCAAGCATGCCCATATAATCGCCCTGCACACGATCCATTCCTTCTGTGGCACCTTTTACTCCCCGGAAGATATTTCCTCCGCCAATCACAATGGATACCTCAACACCTTCTTCCTGAACAGCTTTGATTTCAGAAGCGTATTGGGTGAGGATATTACCATCAATTCCATGTCCTTGTTCTCCAAGGAGCGCTTCTCCACTTAGTTTTAGAAGGATGCGTTTGTACTTATTTGCCACTGGATGTAGGTGTAGTTAGTTGCGATTCAAAAAGTAAAGACCAAAAAAAAGGCTGTCCCGAAAATCGAAACAGCCAAAGGTATAAAAATTTGGGTTAAGCGTCTTCCCCTAATTGGATTCGGTGGAAGGCCTTTGCCAAAGGAGCGCCGTTTTGCTCTAAATACTGTTTTACAGATACTCCGTTATCCTTAACGAATTTTTGGTTCAACAGAACACGCTCTTCATAGAACCTTCTAAGCTTACCCTGAGCTGCTTTTTCAGCGATCTCAGCAGGCTTGCCTTCGTTGATCAATTGCTCTTTAGCAATTTCAAGTTCTTTTTCTACAACAGATGCGTCAACCTGGTCCTGAGTAACAGCAATTGGCTTCATAGCAGCTACTTGCATAGCTACATCTTTTCCGATTTCATCGTTACTCATTTCACCATCAAATTCTACAAGCACACCAAGCTGGTTACCTGGGTGGATGTAAGAAACGAGAGAACCATCAGTTTTAACCAATACAACCGTACTGATTTGAATTTTCTCACCAATTTTTCCTGTCATATCCTGTAGGTGGTCTCCAATAGTAGAACCATTTACTTCAAATGCATACAAGTCATCAACATTGTCGATGTCGTTGTCATAAGCTGCATTTAAGAAAGTATCAGCCTGAGCCTGGAAGTCTTCGTTTCTAGCTACGAAGTCAGTTTCGCAATTAATTTCGATAGCTGCAGCTTTCTTGGCATCGTCGCTGATGCGGGTGATAATCAACCCTTCTTTTGCTTCTCTATCAGCACGCTTGTCAGCTACTTTTTGTCCCTTTTTCCTTAGGATTTCAACAGCTTTATCGAAATCACCATCAGCTTCGGCCAGGGCTTTTTTACAGTCCATCATACCGGCGCCGGTCATATCTCTTAATTTTTTTACGTCAGCAGCAGAAATGCTCATTGTCTTAATAAGTATTTGGGATTAATTGTTATTCTTCTTCGTCGGCAGCTGCTTCCTCTTCTTCAGTAGCCACTTCATCTTGTGCTTCTAAAGTAGGTTCAGCTGTTTTTCTTTTTCTTCTTGAACGAAGCTTAGTTTTCACTTCCACTTCTTCATCTCCACTCTGAGCTTCTTTGGCTTCCATAGCAGCTTGCTCAAGTAATTCTTCTTCGTTGTGAGCTTCACGTTCTGCAGCTCCTTCAATAATAGCGTCAGCAACCTGAGAACTAATTAATTGAATAGTTCGTGCAGAGTCATCATTACAAGGGATGATGAAATCTGGAACATCAGGATCACTGTTGGTATCAACCATAGCAATGATTGGGATGTGAAGTTTAATTGCTTCACTAACTGCAAGGTGCTCTTTGATGATATCTACCACAAAGATGGCTCCTGGAAGTCGGCTCATGTTTGCAATACCGCCAAGAGTATCTTCCAGTTTTTGCTGCTCACGAGAAAGCATCAAGCCTTCTTTCTTTGTTAGCTCATTGATGGTACCATCAGTTTTCATGCGCTCAATCTCTTCCATGCGAGAGATACTCTTGCGAACGGTTGAGAAGTTGGTAAGCATACCGCCTAACCATCTATGAGTAACGTAAGGCATACCAGCTCTAATAGCTTCTGTCTTGATGATGTCGGTAGACTGCTTTTTAGTACCAACAAAAAGAATAGTTTTGCCAGCTCTGGAAAGTTTTTGAACTTCGTCGAGCGCTTCTTGTAAATAGTTCTGGGTTTTCTTCAGGTCAATGATGTGAATCCCGTTGCGTTGCATGAAGATGAAATCTTTCATTTTTGGATTCCATCGACGGGTTAAGTGACCAAAATGTGCACCTGATTTTAACAGGTCTTCAATAGATGCTGCTTTAGGCATTGTAGTATTTATGTTTAGGTTAATCCTCTGCGCGGGTCAACCTCAAAAACCAATCCCGATAAATATCGGGACACCAGGTTATGAGTCGCCACACATGTGTGTTAAAAAATCGTTGCGCGAATATAAAATTAACGCTTAGAGAACTGGAATCTCTTTCGTGCCTTTGGTTGACCGTATTTCTTACGCTCTACCATTCGGGAATCACGAGTAAGAAGACCATGCTCTTTCAAAATAGAATGAAGTTCGTTGTTCTCTCCATCTAAAGCACGTGCGAGAGCGTGAGAAATCGCTCCGGCTTGTCCTGCTTTTCCACCGCCACGTACAGTAACTTTGATGTCGTATGTACCTTCAGTTTCAGTTACATGCATTGGTAACAATGCAATGTTTCGGATGGATTTAACAGGAAGATATTCTTCAATAGGAGTTTTGTTTACAAGGAACTCACCTTTACCAGGCTTGATGTACAAGCGAGCTGTTGAGGTCTTTCTTCTTCCGACGTAATTAGCTTGTGCCATTATAAAATCGATTAAATCTCGATGGTTACAGGATTCTGAGCTGTTTGATCGTGAACAGGACCAGCATAAACTCTTAGGTTAGTAAGAAGTTTGCGTCCAAGACGATTTTTAGGAAGCATTCCTTTAACAGCTTTCATAACTAATGATGTTGGGTCTTTTGCCAACATATCTTCGGCGCTGGTGAAGCGCTCGCCACCTGGATAAAAAGTGTGACGGAAGTACATTTTGTCCGTCATTTTTTTTCCAGTCAATTTTACTTTCTCCGCATTAATAACAATTACATTATCACCGGTGTCCATGTGTGGAGTGAAAGTGGGCTTATTTTTGCCTCTCAAAATAGATGCTACAACAGTACTCAGGCGGCCGAGTGGTACATCTTCTGCGTCAACTAACACCCAATTCTTCTGGATGTCGCTCGGCTTAGCTGAGAATGTTTTAAAACTTAAAGTATCCACGATAAATTCGTTTATTTGCTTTTTGGGAAAGACTCAAAAAATACGGTGAAATAAATCTTATATCAATAAATATTTTGCTTCTATGCCATCTTATTTTGGATCAAGTGCTCCAGCTCAATTGCATACTCTTCACTTTTGAGTTTTAAAACGCCGTTCCGGGCTTTTTTTGTTTCTGGGTGAATTGCGTTAAACTTTATAATCTTACCTTTTCTATTAAGCATGCCGATTTTTGAATATTCGATTCTCAAAAAATCATCCGTAGCACAAAAATAAAAGATAATTAGTAATGCAGGGACAAATCCAAAGCCAAAACCAAATAAAACGAGAGGTAAAATGGTCAGACCTAAGAAAATCAAAAGTCGGCTAGAAAAAGACCAAGCTTTTTTACCATTATATTCCAAAAAATTGACATGGAGTTTTACTGTTCCACTTCTTATAAATCCAAATTTATCATTCGATAAAAGACTCCCAAATGTGACTTTATATTCTTTTTTTTCTGTTTTTTGCATTGATTTGTAAGTAGTTAGATTGATTTGAATAGGGAAATGAAACTTAAGGACTACAAAGCTTTAATTTAACGCACTTCTAGAGCAAGAATATTGAGGTCTCTCTTTTTCCCTGTTTTAAAGTAAGTAAGAAATTTATAAGCAACTAAAATAGTTGCTTCAAAAGATAAAGGAAGAAAAGATTCGTATCTTCTTACCCTTTTTTTGAAATCCTTAAACCACTGAGATGAGCGATAAATTTAAGAGCACTAAAAAGACATTTGATACAGGGAATGGAGAAGCTGTTTTTTACAGCGTACCGGAATTAAAAAACTTAGGATATTCGAACATTGATACACTGCCTTTTTCAATCAAGATTTTGTTAGAAGCAGTACTGCGAGAAAATGATGGATATGCCATTACCGATGAAGATATCGAAACCCTTGCTACCTATAATGCAGCAAAGCCGGAAGGTGAAATTCCTTTTAAACCCTCGAGGGTAGTCCTCCAGGATTTTACCGGGGTACCTGCGGTAGTAGATTTAGCAGCTCTTCGCTCAGCCATGGAAAGAATGGGTGGAAATCCCAATGCCATCAATCCGCAAGTTCCTGTAGACCTGGTAATTGATCACTCTGTTCAGGTTGATGCCTTCGGACAAGAATATGCCTTTATGTTCAATGTGGAAAAGGAAATGGAGCGTAACAAAGAGCGCTATGAATTTTTAAAGTGGGGAAAAGAAGCTTTTGATAATTTCCGGGTTGTTCCTCCAGGCCGAGGAATTGTTCACCAGGTGAACCTGGAATATCTTGGGCGCGGAGTATTTACCAGAGAGGAAGCTGATGGTGCTAAAACTGCTTATCCAGATACTCTAGTTGGAACCGATTCTCACACTACCATGATTAATGGATTAGGGATTTTAGGTTGGGGCGTTGGCGGTATTGAAGCAGAAGCTGCAATGCTCGGACAACCTATTTCTATGTTGGTGCCGGAAGTAGTAGGAATGAAACTGACCGGAAAACTGAGAGAAGGTGTTACTGCTACCGACCTTACTCTTACCGTAACCCAAATGCTCAGAAAGCATAAAGTGGTAGGTAAATTTGTGGAGTTCTATGGTGATGGAATCAGCAACATGAGTCTTCCGGATCGAGCGACTATTGCAAATATGGCCCCTGAATATGGTGCTACAATGGGATTCTTCCCGATCGATGAAGAGTCGCTTCGCTATATGAGAAGAACTGGACGTTCGGAAGAATTGGTACAACTGGTAGAAAACTATACCAAAGCTCAGGGATTATTCAGAACAGATGCTACTCCGGATCCTGAATTTACTTCTACCCTGGAACTTGACCTCAGCACGGTAGAGACTTCCTTAGCTGGGCCAAAGCTTCCCCATGATCGAATCGCACTTCACAACATGAAGCCAGCATTTGAAAATGCCCTGGTAAGTGACAATCCAACCATGGGATTCAATCTTTCTGAAGATAGATTGACAAATAAAGGGCTGTACAAGAACGGTCAGGAGATTGAAATGACTCATGGTGATGTAGTTATCGCCGCGATTACAAGCTGTACCAACACTTCCAATCCAAGTGTAATGTTAGGTGCTGGAATCGTTGCTAAAAAGGCAGTGGAAAAGGGACTAAAGGTTCCTGCTTATGTGAAGACTTCTCTCGCACCTGGTTCAAGAGTTGTTACTGAGTACCTGAATGAAGCGGGTCTGACTGAGTACATGGACAAACTAGGTTTTAATCTGGTTGGCTATGGATGTACGACTTGTATTGGAAACTCAGGACCACTACCTGTACCTGTCGAAACAGCGATTCGCGAAGGAGATTTGATTGCGGCTGGTGTGCTTTCCGGAAATAGAAACTTCGAAGGGCGAATTCATCCATGGGTGAAGGCCAACTTCCTTGCTTCTCCTCCATTGGTTGTTGCATACGCTTTAGCTGGTACAGTTCATATTGATCTGAATAACGATCCTCTAGGTCAGGATAAAGATGGAAACGATGTATATCTAAAAGATATCTGGCCTACTACCGAAGAAATTGCCGAGCACTTAGACAATGCAATCAGACCAGACCTGTTCGAAGAACTGTATTCGGATATTTTTGAATCTCCGGCATGGGAAGAGATACCGGTAGCAGGTGGAGACCTATTCAACTGGGATGAAAAATCTACCTATATACAGGAGCCTCCATTCTTTATGAATATGAGTGAAGAAGCCAAGCCGATTTCTTCTATTGAAGGTGCAAGAGTATTAGTGAAAGTAGGTGATTCTATTACTACTGATCATATTTCACCAGCGGGTAATATAAAAGAGGATGCACCAGCGGGCATTTTCCTAAAAGAAAACGGAGTAAAAAGAGAAGACTTTAACTCTTACGGCTCGAGGAGAGGAAATGATCGGATCATGACTCGTGGAACCTTTGCCAATGTTCGTTTCAAGAATCAATTGGCGCCAGGTACTGAGGGTGGGTTCACCAAGTATCACCCATCAGGTGAAATAACCACCATTTTTGAAGCTTCTCTTAAGTACAAAGAAACGAATACTCCGTTGATTGCTATTGCTGGTAATCAATATGGAACGGGTTCTTCTCGTGACTGGGCAGCAAAAGGTACGAATCTACTCGGTGTAAAAGCCGTGATCGCGGAGTCCTATGAACGAATCCATCGTTCAAACCTGGTTCAAATGGGGGTATTACCATTGCAATTTAAAGAAGGAGATAATCCGGAGACCTTAGGGCTTGATGGCTCAGAGACATTTACTATCCATCTTTCTGACGATATCAAAGCAAGAGGTGAAGTTGCAGTAACTGCTGTAAAAGAGAATGGGGAAAGCATTAACTTTACAACCAGAAGTAGAATAGATACTCCGGTTGAGGTTGATTATTATCGCAATGGGGGAATTCTCCATACTGTTCTTCTCGATTATTTAAAAAAGAGCAAATACTAACAAAAGACTTATATCTAATCCCTGGTTATTTATGGGCTGGGGTTTTTTTGTATTTCTGATATGGATAAGGCATCTTCCAAAGCTTTTTATCAAAAAAAAGTAGGCTTGGTTCATGGCGGAAAATTTTAAGCATATGCAATTATTACTTCATGCTATTGAAGGCATAAACCGGACTATGGAGTTGAAGGCCTTATTGCTCAAGTGTATGAACTCGGCATGCAAATTGATGGAAGCAGAAGCTAGTTCATTGATCCTTATCGACGAAGTAACCGGAGATCTTCAGGTAAGTATACCCACTGGCCCAATTAAAGATAAAATTACCGGGATGACCATTCCCAAGGATAAAGGAGTTGCTGGCTGGGTATTACAAAATAAGCAGCCCTATATCTCAAACTCTTTAGGCAATTCAGATATTTTTTGGAAAGATCTAAGTAGTGAGTTTAATACAAGAAATATTGTTTGTCTACCTCTCTTAAACTCAAGAGAAGAAGCTATTGGAGTAATCCAGGTGTTAAACAGAGAAGGAGGAAAAGACTTCAAAGAAGAGCAAATTCCAATATTTGAAACCTTAGCAGGTCATATTGCTCTCTCTATTGAAAAAGTAAAAGAGGTTGACGATCTCAAAAAGAAGATCAAAGAGAAGGAAGAGAAATTAAAAGAGGTTCACCAGGGCTTGAAAAGTAACCTTGGTGCCATTAATGCATTAGTACAGCTCGAAATACCTAACGTTGAGAATGATCATGCTCGATTTGTAATGAAGGCTACAGGAACCCGTATTGAGGCAATTGCTAATGCACACCATATTCTCTATAACCAGGAAGAATTTGAATACATCGATCTTGGTCTATATTTAGGTCGTCTTACTTCTATGACTACCGAAATATTCGAAAGTGAAGAGAAGGAAATAAGTCTGCTCCTGGATATGGATAAAATTGCATTAAAAGCCAGTGTGGCACTTACTGTAGGTCTTATTACTAATGAAGTGCTTATACATATGTATAATGATGCTTTTGAAAATAGCAGTTATGGCAAAATTGCGTTAGGTGTAAAAAAGGATGAGCAGAATTGTGTGGTTATAAGTATTTCCGATGATGGAAACGGTCTCAATTCCATTTTGGATGGAAGCGAAGAAGACTCATTAGCTTCGGTAATTATTAAAACTCTTGCTGGTAAATTAGATGCCAATCTTAGCCAACGAAGAAATGACGAAGGTGGAAGCACCTTTAATATCTTGTTCTATATCTAGCTTCTAAGAAGATGGAAGCAAATAGGATTTTTAAACTTCTGCTAGGCCCGGTCCTATTTTTTACTGTTAGCAGTTTAGCTGGTTTTCATAATCAGCAGGTATTAATGCTCGGCATAGTAGCCTGGATGTTAAGTTGGTGGATCACTAGTGTAGTTCCCATTGGGATAACCGCCCTTCTTCCAATTATTCTTTTTCCATTGACGGGAGTAATGGGATTACGAGATACTACCATTAATTACGCCAATCCGGTGATTTATCTTTTCTTTGGTGGCTTCGTGATTGGATTGGCAATAGAGAAGTGGAATCTCCACAAAAGGATTGCATTGAACATTATGAAGACTGCTGGAGAGAAACCATCCCGGGTAATTTTGGGGTGTATGCTTGCTACTGCTCTTCTTTCGATGTGGATTAGCAATACGGCCACTACAGTAATGATGCTCCCGATTGGTTTATCGGTGGTGGCGCTACTCAAGGATAAGCTTAACGCCGATAAAGAGGCGCATAATTTCGCTCTTACTCTTATGCTCGGGATTGCCTTTGCTGCGAACATAGGAGGAATTACCACGCTTATTGGAACTCCCCCAAACCTTGTACTAGCCAGTCTTGTCGATGAAGCTGGAATGCCCTCTTTAGATTTTGCAAGCTGGTTCTTTTTTGCTGCTCCTTTGGTGATCGTTTTATTTACCGTAGTTTATCTCATTAATACCAAGGTGGTTTATCCGGTCAAGATCAAAGAATTGAAAGGGATCAAAGAGTTGATAGGAAAGGAACTAACACTTCTTGGGTCTATGACAAAAAGCGAACGTAATGTGTTGGTTCTTACTGCGGTAACTGCTCTCTTTTGGATTACTCGTTCTCAGCTCACTAAGGTACCGGGTCTGGAGGCGTTAAATGATACGAGTATTGCCATTTTTGCTTCCGTCATGCTGTTCATTTTACCATCTGGAAATAAAAGTGAACCCTTGTTGGTTTGGGAAGATACAAAGAGGCTTCCCTGGGATATTTTACTACTCTTTGGAGGAGGTATTTCTTTGGCCAAGGGGATGGAAGTCACCAATATTGTTGGGTTATTGGGAGAGTGGATAAGTTCAAGCATTGCTCCAAATCCACTACTTGTCATTTTAGTGGTTTGTGCTTTTGCCGTCTTCCTTACTGAAATAATGAGTAATGTTGCTTTGGTTGCGGTATTTATTCCGGTTTCCTTTGTGATAGCCCAAAGCTTTGGATTAAGTGAATTACAACTCGCAATTCCGCTTACCATTGGAGCAAGTTGTGCGTTTATGTTTCCGATCTCTACTCCACCCAATGCCATTGTATTTTCAAGTGGTCATATAAAAATGGGAGAGATGGCCAGAGTCGGGATTATTTTAAATATCCTGTGTATTCTAATTATTGCTCTGTACAGCTACTTTTTTGAGGGGTATTTTTTTTGATAACTGTTAGCTGACAGCTGTCTGCTAGTAGTTATCATCAAATCCACCAGCTCTCCAAACCGCGCATGGTAAAAAGCTGGGCAGTTTTATTTTGGAAGGCAGGGCCAGACACGACTGTAGCAATTGCTTTCTTAAAGCCGGGAATTTTATTCTTTCTACCCATTCGCATATTTAATTCTGCCCGGCGTGCCACTTTTTTTGCAATGGGTTTCTGCTTGCTTTCATATACAAACAAATCAGCAATAGGCAGGTCTTTAGAAATTCCTCTGCAAAAGGACATTAAATTGGCTAAATGCCAGGCATCCAGCCAGCCCAGATTCATACCTTGCCCTCCAATAGGACTTACTATATGAGCAGCATCGCCGACCAAAATCACCCGGTCTTTAACAAAACGTTCGGCAAGATAATGCTGAACCCCAAAAGCGCTCATCATTGAATTGGATTGATGATCAATCTGATTACCCGTTCTTTGCTCTATAATCTGAGAGATGAATTCCGGGGTAGGTTCAGAGATATATTCATCCGTTTTTACTACCCATCTTCTTTTCTTATCCGGAATTGGAAAGGATTCTACTAATCCGTGTTTAGTGAGATAAATGACACCATCATTTCCAAATGAGGTAGAATCGTTAAAATCGCCCATTATGTAGGTATCCGGATATCTTTTTCCATGAAATGGGATTTCAGAAGCTTCTCGTACAAAACTATCCTTGCCATCACATCCAATTACATAGCCGATTTCTAAACTTTCCGTTTTTCCACCCATAGCTATATCAATAGAAATATGGTCAAATTCCTGGTTTAGAGCTATGACTTCGGCGCCCTTTATCAAGGCGTCAGGACATCTCTCCATAAATTTTTCCCGGAGTATTCGCTCGGTTTCGAACTGGGGATTGATTAATACATAATTAAAGGGAGGCGGACAGCCTTCGAACGTAATAGAGCCTAACTCCTTTTCTCCATTGTGCGCAATTCCCCGTTTAACCTGTATGCCCGAATTAACGAAATCTTCGGCTATTCCCATTTTTTCAAAAAGCTCGAGCGAAACGGGGTGGATACCAAGCGATCGGGTATCAGAGATAATCTTGCTTCGTTTTTCAAATATGGTGCATGGTATACCAAGGTGGTGTAAACATAATCCCATAAAAAGACCAACCGGCCCACCACCAACTATTACAACATCTTCAGTTTTCATACTCTTTATCATGAATTAATAACAGACGGAATGGGTATTGAGTTTCTACCTTCCAACCGGAAGGTACTGCCTCCGCTAATTCTTTCTTTGTATAGCTACGTTTTATGGAGGCAAGCCCATCAATAGTCACGAAGGAATCACTAAAAAATATTCTGGAATAGGCACTATATAATGCATAACCAATATCACTCCGTCTGATGTCATTAAATATTACTCGTTTTTTAGAAAGTGATATAGAATCAGAAAGTAGCTGATCTGTCTCTGATGCTGTTAGGTGGTGGAGCAGGTTGTTTGAAATCACAAAATCATACTGCATTGTCTTACTTACCAACTGCGAGGAACTACTATACACAAAGCTGACTTCTGATCCTTCCGAATGTTTAGCTACAAAATCGAGCGCTCGTTTATCCGTTTCAATAGCAGTTATTTCGAGTTTGATCCCATCTTGATTTGCCCATTTTGAAATAGCTATAGGAATATCCCCTCCACCAAAACCAATATCCAACAAGCTGTATGATTGATTCGGTTCACTCATGAGAGGTTTCAATTGCTTTGAATAGATATTTCTCCAATTGGAGAGAAACTCATTAATCGTAGCAAAGTGATGATAGGTTTTATTGAGTTTTGCCTGATCACAGTTTTCCTTATCCATTTCTTCAATAATATCAGGCTGGCGATGACGAAGAAAAAAAGGCATGTCAGGATACAACTCTAAACAAACCGGATTCAATCGTCAGACCCGGACCAAACGCAATGGGTAATACCCGGCTTCCATTTTCCGGGCATCTGCTCAAGATATCCTTTAGGACAAAAAGGACTGTGGCGCTACTCATATTCCCATAGTTTGCCAGCACCTTTCTTGAAGATTGAACCTGTTCTTCCTTCAATTGCATTGCTTCAACCACTTTATCAATGATGGCTCTTCCTCCGGGATGAATCGCCCAGGTTTCCACATCTTTTTTGGTAATGGAGAACTCATTTAAGAGCGGAGTGATAATACCGCCAAGGTTTGATTCGATGATATCAGGAACATAAGAGGATAGGATCATGTCGAAACCGGTATCACCAATAGTCCATGCCATATCCTTTTCGCCTTCATAAGCCAGAGAAGAGGCGAAGCCATCCATCTGGTATCCTTTCCCGGCTGGTTCTTTGGATGAAACTAATACTCCGGCAGAACCATCTGCAAATACAGAAGCTGCAACCAGATTATCAAGATCGGTTTTGTTTTGAAAGTGAAGTGTACATAGCTCAGTGCAGATTACCATCACGGTAGCATCTGGATCTGCTTTGCAAAATGCTTCAGCCATTTTAAGGGCGGGAAAAGCTGCATAACATCCCATAAAGCCAAGATGAAAACGTTGAGTAGAGGGTTTGAGTCCAAGACCTTTTACGATTTCAAAGTCGGGTCCCGGGGCATAGAAGCCTGTGCACGAAACGGTAATGACATGCGTAATTTCGGAAGTAGAAAAAGATGTATTTCTTTCTAAAAGCTTATTTCCTATTTCAAGAAATAACTTTGATGACGCTTCAGTATAAACTTCATTTCTCTCTTCCGTAGTAGGACCTTCAACCTCGTCACTAAATGCCCTGTTGAAAAAGGAGTTGGGCGATTCATCCAGTGCGTCATCCAGAACGGTATGCCTTTTTTCTATTCCCGAATAGCCATAAATGGCATGAAGGATGGCCCTAACTTTGCGGTTCTGACCAAGCTTTTCTTTAAGAATATCACGGGCCAGGTTCTGCTCAAAAGACATCTCGGGATTTGCAGAAACAATATCATGAATAAACACAGGCATGAATGAGGATACAGGTTTGTAATGAAAGTTAGAACCTATGTTTTAATGGGAAGGTTCGATCCTAAAATCAGGATGAAGCGCATATAAAAAAATTTATTAAATTCTTAGCTAACAAAAGGTTGTTTTCTATGCTAAAAATGCTTTCTTTTTTACATCGATTGAGAGTTCTTCACTATCCATAGTTAAAAAATTAAGGTCATGAACATGAAAAAAAGTATTCTAACACTAACCCTGTTATTGCTCTTTGTTGGTACCTCAAAAGCCCAGCCAAACACAACTCCAGTTCCTATAGATTTTTCGATAACTAGTACAGGAATAAATAGGTTTATAGCAGATCAATGGAGTTCAATTACAAGTAATTGGACAGGCACTTACCAAGGGCTCAGCTACAATATTACTTTAAATAGACCTATTGTTGATTTAACAGAAAATACTTTTAGAGTTATTCTTACACTTGATATTAATGCTACTGCAGGAGGTAGTACAATTTATGATGATGTTACATCTATTACCCCTGAACTTTTTATCCCTGCTGTAGTAATTAATCCTGATAGTGTAATAGAGGATGTCAGAACAGAGTATAACAACCTTGAAGCAGCTATAGACAACAATCCATTTATTCCAGATCAAAGGATAAGGGATGTTCTTGAAGATATACTTGACGATATTGACTGGATAATTTTTCAAGGAGAAGTACTTACACAAACCACTATCAGATGGACGGATACTTTCGATTTAGGATTTTATGGATTGCCTGAAATATCTTTTGCAATAGGAGAAGGAGAAATAATTTTGACAATATCTCCTGAAATTTATGCAAATCCCCCTGAATACAGTTTCCAATGGAGAAGACCTGGATCTACTTCATATCATATAAGAGTACTCTCTAATAATAAATTTGATCTAAAATCGATACAAAATACTACTACTGCAGGGCAGGCAAGCTCATTAAATGTATCAGTAACCGCAGTATTTGATCAGGCATTGAACAAATATGTTGCTACTTATAGTTTTACAGGAGGTAGTGCAAGTGGTCAGTTACTTTCAAAGCTAAAGATAATGAGACAGTTTATTGAAACGGTTTGGACTGTTCAATCATTTACAACTTCAAATACAGATACCTGGACAAATTTTACGGGTATAACAGAAGTTTGGGGAGAATAATATCTCATAGTAAGTGATGAATTTATGAAAAAGCCTATCATCTTAATTTACTGTTGTATTGTTGTTTCTGTATTCTTTTTTGAAAAATTAAATGCACAAGATAAAGGGCTAGGTAAATTCTTTATTACGGGAAGTTCAGGTGTATATTTTTTTTCTCGAGATCTACAAAAACAAGCTTATGGAAGTCAAGCTTTGTTTCAATATGGAGGTTCGGTTGGATTTCCTGTGGGAAGGGTTACCTATATATATATTCAGTTGATGTATTTCGAAACGAATGGCATTAATTTCGAAAAAATCACTTCTTTTGATACTGGAGGAAGGGTAATAGAAATGAGCACTGAAGCAAATGGTACTTCGGATTTTCAAATGAGAAGAAGTAATATAGGATTCCAAAGATCTTTTCTATTATCAAAATATTTCTCTTTACAGCTTAAGGGAGGAATTACTTTAATAAAAAGTAAGAACCTCATTGAAAGAGAAAATGAGGAGCCTTTTTATGACAATAGGGATGGGTGGCTTGGATTTTTTGGAGGTATAGGGGTTGAAAAGAAAATACGTGGCTCTGCTTTCGCTCTAATTTTTGATAACCAGTATAATACCACAAACGATAATTTCATTGTGTATATAGGAGATTTTGGTGGCTACAGTTATTCATTTGGATTAAGGTATTACTTACCCCAATCCAAAAAAATTTTCGGATAAGTAAATGGTAGAATCAAGGCTATATAATTATAAATTGGTTTTTCTATCATGTTCATTGGTCACAATTATGATGAGTTCATGTAATACGGGAACTGAAAGTGTTAATAATTGTGATTTCCAACCGGGAAACAGGAATTTCGCCTGGCAAGTTGATACCGTAGGTTGGTGGCCGTCAGAAGTAGGGGGGGTCTGGGCTTTCTCTGATGATGATGCGTACGTAATGGGAAGTATTTTCCAATATGATGAGGAAGGAGAATTTATAGGTTATTTAGGATTGCATTGGGATGGAATCAGGTGGTCACCTGATGAAGTTCCTATCTCAGAAATAAAGCATAATTCTGTTGATGTAACTGGTGATAGCTTCTACATGGTCTCAGTTGGTTTTTGGGATAAAAGTGATGAAAAAGTAGGATTAGCTGAGTTTAATAATCAAACCAAAGCATGGAAAGGTACCCAGTTCGAAAGAAAAGGAGCGCTTCGTGGAGTTTGGACGGATCAAGATGGTTTTTTTTTGGCAGTTGGAGATAGTGGTATGATCTATACCAAAGATGGTTATGATTCTGAATGGCTTTACTCTAAAGCACCGTCTGAATTCAATCTAACAGATGTAGATGGTGTCTCCAGAAATGAAATATATATAAGAGGATTCTTATCAGTCCCAGGTGAGCCAAATTATAATCAACTTTGGAAGTATGATGGAAAGGAATGGTACAAGTTGTACGACAATCAAGACACAACGGGCATTTATCTGCAGCTAGGAGATGCATTAGATCCCCTAAACAGTGGAGTAGGAGATGTCGATTCCTACAGGTGTGCAGCTACAGATTCATTATATCTATATCTGATAAGTAATGAATCTTTTTTAATTACTTCAGAAGGTCAATCATTAAGTTATAGTGCAACTAATCTTTCAGCCTTGGGATTGCCACTGAGGCAAAACAATCGTACGGGCTTAGGAATAGACTTATTTAATCCAAATGATATTTGGATTTATGGGACAAGGTTTAATTTTTACCATTGGGATGGACTAAGTTTCCAGAGAATGAATATTCCGGGTATCCCAAATGATGATGTCCAATTTGGACAGCAACGAAAAATGATTAAAACCAGTAATGGGAAAATTTTTTTTCCGACCGAAGTAAACTCTCAAGTTTATGTGGTCGTGCAAGGAGTTTCAAATTAACAATATTAAAGGAGAGCAATAATGAATAGAGTAATAAGAATCTGTTTGTTAACAGTATCAATTGGTTTGATCAATACCATTTCATCCAGTGCAAATGATGTGCAAATTAAAATCTCTAAGACATCGCTTCAGATAGTACTGGATAAAATGATTGAAGCTAGAGCCTTTTCTTATGGTTCAACAAGTAGCAAAGCAATAGTCAATTACTATGGCTACAAGCCTACTTCCGCAACGTTAGAATTATTCTCAGGAAATTCTTTTTCCGTTACCTTCAGTGGAGAAGCGATTGCTAATTTTCAATTAGGTCCATTCAGTTTTGATCTTCCTGGGCTCAGTAATCAAGTAATAGTTGTAAATGGAGATGTAACAATAGTAAATGAGGGAACTGGTTACAAAATAGTGTTGACGCCTACATCCTTTACCGATCAGACAAGTAACTGGTTAAGTGGTGCAATTAATTTCACGTCATTACTTCTAAACCTTCCTGAGATTTCTACTGGTGCTGACCTTCCCTTTTTAGCAGATGCAGCTACTAGTTTTTTTACTTCAGCGACTCCTACTCTTACAACTACCTCAGATGAAGTAACAATAGGTTATACCTTAAAAGCTGGCCCTAGATTTGTAACTGTACAAAATCAGGTAAATGGGAAAACTAATATAGGATCTATTCAGAAAGTTGATGGAATAAGCGGTAGTACTATCACTACTTACGATTCTCCTAATACATTCGAATGGAGTACTGGGACAACAAATAAAGTACAAACTCCATATGAACTAATAGATGAGGCTAATGGAAAAAATAAGTATAGACATTGGGTGAATGACGAAAATGACGTTCAAACTGAAATTGCAACTAGAAGAATTCAATACTCAGTTGGTACAAAGGATGAAGTTTTAGAGGCAAAATTTGATCCAGCACGAAGAGTGGAACTTGATAACTCATTAGAGGGAGGTGCTTTTTCGAATGGAACAGTTACATATGATGGTAGTAGTTATTTTAGTTTTGATGACTATGACTTTTATGACAATACAGTTAGCAAAACGATTGATGCGAATGTTTCAAATGGAACGCAAGGTACAGACTGGGTTTTTTGGAAGTGGAGTGATGGAAATGAAAACAAGCAGCGAAGTATAATTATAAATCAAGATATTGATCTAAAAGCAGAATTTAAGGGTAATCTACGGTCTAATGATTCTGGAACTTTCAAAACTTACCAACGCAAGATTGTCCGTTCTCTAGATGGTTGGGAGCATATGATGTATGAAAGCTTGGGTAATACCTGGTACGAAGCCAAAGCACCTTCTGGCAACTGGGAATTTATCGAGAGTCAAAATGAATTGCATATGGGAAATGGTACTAAGTCTCCTTCCATTGCCGTTAAACCCACCACTACAACCTGGCCATGGCAATATATGACAGTCGCTGCCTGGCAAGACGGCACGAACATACGGCTACAAACCTTCCGCTATAATTCTAGCTCAGGAACCTATGTAAATGCCGCTCCATATGAGATCATATCTACCGGACAATCAGCTTCCTATGATACCCAACCTAATGTAATCTGGACAGATGACGACGATCTGGTACTTCTTTATCGTACAAGTTCCGGGATACAGTACAGGATTTATGAATTTGATTATCCAAATGTATATTTAAACCTCATGACCTCAGGTACTGTAAGCAGTACTTCCGGTGCTAATAATATCGCGGCTACATCAATTACCAGCTCTACAGCAAATAATACATTTATAAGTATCGCCTGGGAAGAAGATATGGGGATTTCTGGTGCTCCCTATTATTGGGGAACGGAGATCAAATATGCCAGCATTAGATATATAACCGGAGCAACATCGGTAACGGTAGCAGTAGCTCCAATGCGCGTTTCTAGCGGATCAGTAGTTCGTAATAAAGAGCCGTCTATAATTAGTACTCAAACAGGGACACATATTATAGGATGGATATCCGGAATAACGACCAACTCTTCCTGGGGTAGCCCTTATGATACGAAAGCGACTGTAGCTACCCTGACAGCGTGTCCGTGGGGCATATGCACAAGCCGAAGTAATCTCGATCATCATGTTCGCTCCGTAAGTGTGAATAAGCTGTCAGATAATAGCGAGGCGTATGTAGGATGGAGCCAGATTTATGATCAATCGGGTTATATAGACTATAATAAATTCGTAGAGAAGTCTGCCTTATCTACCTTTAAGACGCTCAATACAAAAGGGTGGGATCTTCAACTCACGGGAGCTTCTTCAGACAATGATATTTACGCCTTTTCTTTTTATCCGAAAAGCCAACCTTATTACTGGTTGCAATCCAACTCTTTGGGGAGTTATCTAAAACAAGCTCCGTTAACAGCTACCCAAAGCAGAAGCCTGGTGCTCTCTGATACCGCCGGAACAGCAGGGTTTAGTATTGGAATAGGGGAATTATATGTAGATGGGCAACCCATAGCATTTATTCCTTTACCCGAATATGAACCGTTGGAATTTGATGAGGTGCAACCAGGATTTCAGGGTGTGGAAGATGTTGAGCCCTATCTAACCACAGAGCCTTTCCACATTTCCAAAAATACCAAGTTCACTTTTGATGAGCAGTTTAGTTTTGGAGATTCATTAAGTGCATTACAGTTTTTGGGTAGCGACAAGAGGGTTTCTATTCAGATAAACCTTGTTGATGATGCTAGTAATGAGCTTATTGCAACACTAAGGGAGTTTACGATTGATGGAAAAAGAGGGCTAACCAGACAAAAGAAATCCTGGAGTGTAAACACGAATACATTAGAAGAAGGAAATGTAAGAGTTGAGCTGATGGTTCAGGCAAATTTTGAAGGGTTAAAAGCGGAAGTAGAAACCTCGTATTCCGATGACTTTGCACGAGGTAAAGTTCAGGTACAAGATTATGAGGAATTGGAACCGATTCAAGACGAACAGCCTGTAGAATTCATCTTATCCCAGAATTATCCTAACCCCTTTAATCCAAGCACTCAAATAGAGTATGCTATACCGACTACTGGTCTGGTTAAACTCGAAGTATTTGACATACTGGGAAGAAAAGTGAGGATGCTGGTTAACGATGTCCAGGAAGTAGGCAGATATACCGTAACATTTAATGCTTCCGACCTTGCCAGCGGGGTGTATGTGTACAGGCTGACTTCAGGAGATTTTACAGCCACAAAACAATTGTACTTACTTAAGTAGTTCGAATTATAAGAGCCTCATTTTGAGGCTCTTACTTTTTTGTAAGCAGATGAAACCTAGTGTTATGCAGAATAGCAGCAACGGTTAGACCTGAGATCAACCCAATCCAAAGCCCCTTGGGTCCATATCCGCCATGAATACCGAGGTAGTACCCAACGGAGAAGCCTATCAACCAGTAGCTTATAAAATTAAATATCATCGGGACTTTAGTATCCTTAAGTCCTCGTAATGCTCCAAAGCCACCTACCTGGAGGCCATCCGATATTTGAAATAATCCTGCCATAAATACCAGGGAAACGGCCAGGGCTTTTACCTCGGGAGCGTCGGTGTAAATGCCAACAATCATTTCCGGTATAGAGAAGATCAGTATTGCGGTAAAAATCATAATCCCCGTACAAGCTGCTGTTCCAAGGAATCCCCGGAATCGGGCTTTTTCCAATGAGCCCTGCCCAACGGCGACCCCTACTCGTTGAGAAATAGCCATCGAAAGTCCGAATGGAATCATAAATATGGTAGCAGCAATATTTATGGCAATTTGATGGGCAGCAGATGCTGTTACACTCAGCGTACCCATTAATACACTTACACTGGCAAAAAGGAGCACTTCCATTGTAGAGCTGATTCCGTTTGGAATACCAACATGAAGTAAATCTTTGATGTATTTCCATTCCGGCCCTCTGGTTTTTGCATAAATACTGAACCGGCGAAAAGGTTTAAAGGAAGCAGTGAACGCTATCATGATTAGCCCAAAAACCAATTGCACAATAGTGGTGGCATATCCGGTACCTATAGCTCCCATTTGAGGAAAGCCAAACTTGCCATACATAAGTATGTAATCAGCGGGAATGTTAAGTAACAGCATTCCCAGCGCCATATACATTGCTGGTTTGGTGATGGCCAATCCTTCGCTGAAATATCTAAGTCCCATGAAGATCAGAAGTCCGGGCATGCCCCAGGATACCGCCTTCAGATACCCATCCGCCAAAGGAATAATTTCCGGATCTACCCCCACCCAATGCATAAGTATGTCCATATCGCGGATAATGAATATTGCCGGTATGGTTAAGAAGCCAACCAGCCAAAGCATTTGTCGTGCGCTCTTCCCAATTTCATTGAATTTGCGTGCTCCTAAGAATTGAGATACAATAGGGTTTATAGCAACCAGAGTAGCCATGCAGAAAAGAGCAACCGGAAGATAAAGTGCATTCCCAACAGCAACTCCGGCAAGATCTGCCGCGCTAAGCCTGCCTGCCATAATGGTGTCGGTAACATTGAGCCCCATCCCAAGGAGTTGGGTGCCTACTATAGGAAGTCCAATTTTAAATAGTTGGGAAGTTTCTTTTCTAAAGTCGGGGATACTATTCATGCTCAATTACTGAGCGCCAATGGTACAAAACATTGGCTAGTTAAACTAACAGGGATAAGTAATAAAAGGGTTCGTCCTGGCTTTTAGGCTCTCTTTCCTAAATATCGTAGAGAGATCGGAAGAGAATGTAACTGGATAATGGTTTAGGTTTATACCTACCTGTTTTGAATCAGGAATAACTCAATTAGGAATAGGGAAGTCTTTATTCCTAATTGCCTATTGAATTAATGTCTTTGCGATCCTGGCCAAGGCCAGGAGAAGCAATCTCAGCGAGGTTGCCGCGGTCGCGCTCCGCAGGCCCCCTCGCAATGACTGCTTATTTAATTAGCGTCATCTTTCGGGTTAATTGTTGTCCGCCCGTGGTAAGCCGGTACACATACACCCCACTGGAAAGTGCGGAAGCATCGAAGCTGACTTCATAGCGGCCTGCGGGCTTCTGCTCATCCACCAGCTGGGCTACCTTTTGCCCCACCAGGTTAAAGACCTCCAGGGAAACCCGGCCTGCGCGGGGCACCTCAAACAGAATATTCGTACCAGGGTTGAAGGGGTTCGGATAGTTCTGCGCAAGGGTAATTTGCTCCGGCAGGCTTGGGTCGGGTTGTGTATTTACTCCAATTACCGGAGTAAGGACAAGTTCAAAGCGGTGCCCGTCAGCCTTTGCTTTAGGGGCAGCCAGGGAAGCGGGCGCCCCCACGGCTTTAGCCTGAACACTGCGAATGGCCAGGGAGAGGGTGTCGCCCTGGGAAAGCTCAACGACGTCTTCGGTCTCCAGGTCCACAATAGAAATCTCCCAGTCGCCAAAGTCCTGCAGGCCCTCGAAGCTTACCTGGGCAAAGGAGGAATCTACAATCCCGGACAGGTCAAGGGGGAACCGGAGTTCTTGCCCATAATCTACCGGCAGCGCATTGATCTGGAGCTGGTCCTGGTTGTCTATAATGGTAGCCAGGCGCAGATAGGAGGAAGCCAGGGGTATTAAAGAAAGCCCGTCGAAGGCGTCCCGTCCTAGTTCCCCCCCTTGCTGGAAGGAAAGCCAGGCGTCGGAAGAAAAGCTACCTGCTTCCGCGTGGATCTTGAGCGCTTTGGGCTCGGTGTCCACGCTCTTTAGTAAACTCACCGTGGTAAGCAAGGTATCGGCCTCTTCGATAGTCAGCGAGCCGCTGCCCCCGGAGCCCTGGATAAAGAAGCCCTGGAAAGCGGCAATTTCCCCGTCGGTAATATTCCCTGACGAGCCGTTCCAGCTCTGCCAGTTAGCGTTGGCATCATCGTAGATATACACGGTTTCGGAGAGCCCGGATTTGGTAAGCAGGTCCCAGTCGATGGGGTAGAAGTAGGGGTTACCGGCAAAGAAGAAGTCGGAGTCGGCCAGGTCACTAACGGGGTTCACGCTGCCGGAGTTGACGCTGCCATCCCCGCCGTACTGGTTAGCAGAAATGTATTTAGGGAAACCCTCCGCAGAGCCATCAAAATCATCGTCACTAAACAGGTAGAGCAGGAAGCCGTTGCCTGCCGAGAGGTTGTCGGTGGTTTGATCGGAAAGGCTGGTCCAGCCCTGAGTGCCCTGGTCCCAGGTCCATACATTATCATCGCCTGAGGGACCATCAGAGTCGGTAAATCCCTGGGTCCAGAAGCCTCCGAGAAGCTCATCAAACACGGTGCCATTGCTGGGAGCGGCCAGGGTGCGGAAGCCCTCCTCCCCGGTGATGGCCTGGGGGATGCGGTTGAAAAAAACAGCTGCCTCACCGTTTTCGAGAAAGCTCATAGCTCCAATAGCGATATCGTCCATGCCATCCCCATTGAGGTCTCCGGCAGCTACAGAGGCACCGGATAATTCGAGAAAATCAGTTCCAGTGAGCGCAAAGCCGGTATCCCCGTCCAAGGAGGATAATTCAATGGAAGAATCAAAAGAGGCCGTTTTCCCAAAAATGACATAACTCTGACCAGAATAAGTACTACCACCAGTTGCGTAAGGAGCGCCAACAAGTACGTCCCCAATCCCATCTCCATTCACATCGCCGGCTGTTACCGCCCTACCACTAAGACTGTTTTCGTCAATCCCATTCAGGATAAAGCCGGTAGTTCCATCCAGGGAGGATAAATCGATGGAAGAAGACCCTGAAAAGCTACTTTGGCCAAAGACCACATAGCTTTCCCCTGCCCTGCTATTACCATTAGGATCCGCAAAGACTGCGCCGATAATTACGTCGGCAATGCCATCTCCGTTGATATCTCCGGAGGCCAAGCTGCGTCCGCTTCGATCGTCTGCGTCAATCCCATTGAGGGTAAAGCCATTACTTCCATCTAAGGAGCTGAGTTCGAAGGAAGAGCCAAAGGTCGTGGTTTGGCCGAAGACCACATAGCTTTCCCCTGCCTCGCTGTTAGCATTAGGATCCGCATACTGAGCGCCGATAATCACGTCGGTAATGCCATCTCCGTTGATATCACCCGTAGCTACCCTATTACCGCTTCTATCGTCTGCATCAATCCCATTGAGGGTAAAACCGTTGCTTCCATCTAAGGAGCTGAGTTCGAAGGAAGAAGCAAAGGCTGGGCTTTGACCAAATACCACATAGGCTTCCCCTGCCTCGCTGTTATCATTCGGATCCGCACGGTGTGCGCCAATAATCACATCACCGATCCCATCGCCATTGATGTCTCCGGAGGCAAGGGCAAGACCTGCGTCATCGTATGCATCTATCCCATTCAGGGTAAAGCCATTACTGCCATCTAAGGAGCTTAGTTCGATCAACGAAGATCCGCTAAAGCTGCTCTGCCCAAAAACCACATAGATTTCCCCGGAATAGGAACCATTCGGGGCCCCACCATTTGCCCCTATAATCATATCGTCAATACCATCTCCATTAACATCACCCACGGCGATGGCTTGACCGGTGTTATCGCCTGCATCAATCCCGTTAAGTGTAAAACCATTACCGCCATCTAAGGAGCTTAGTTCGAAAGAAGAGCCAAAGGTCGTGGACTGGCCAAATACTACGTAGGTTTTTCCTGCATTGCTGTTACCATTCGGAGCGGCACGTGGTGCGGCAATAATCAGATCACCGATCCCGTCTCCGTTGATATCGCCGATTCCTAAAGCGTTGCCTGTGTAGTCGCCGCTACTTACCCCATTAAAAAGGGTTCCATTAATCCCATTAAGCTCCGACAGTTCAAAGGACGTTTGCGCCGAAGCCTGGGGGGATACCAACAGGGGGGAGAGCAACAGGGAAGCAAGAGCTAGCCTTCGGCTGAATACCGCAAACTTATGCCTGGTTAACCGCTTTATAAAGCCCCATAACGGTTGGTTATGGTCATCGTTCCCCTCTATCCAGCATGCTTCCAGGCCGGTTACCCTGGAAAGCCATCTATATAATGAGCGTACTTTGCGGTGGGGTTCCGTAACCACTAATGGACGGTTTTCTATCTCTTTCATTATTTTTTCCTCGAGAATATTTTTAAGTATCCACAAGTTGGGGGTAAGAGCACTAACAAATCGGACAAAAGCTATTACAGAGCGGACAAAAACACTAACAAACCGGACATTCATGGAGGTTCTTGAGCGCCTATGCGCTGCTTCTATCTCTCAGTTTCTTGCAGGTATACATGCCTTCCGGCGATAGGTAACCAGTGATAGGTGAGGGTTGCCCACGTATCACCTGTTATTTATCCTAGTTATTTAATCAATGTCATTGCGATTCTGGCGAAGGCCAGCAGAAGCAATCTCAGCGAGGGTGCCTACCTTCTCCCGACAGCTGTCGGGATGGCCCCTTATATATCTGATGGTGAATTAATATTGCTTTTGCCATTTCGAGCGAAGCGAGAAATCTAACCATTGACGTTAGAAGCGATTTTTAGATTTCTCACCCTGCTTGTCTCCCGACACAAGCAGGTTCGAAATGACAAAGTTACGTGGTCTTATTTAATCAGGGTCATCTTTCGGGTTAATTGTTGTCCGCCCGTGGTAAGCCGGTACACATACACCCCACTGGAGAGAGCCGAAGCATCAAAGGTCACCTCATAGCGACCTGCCGGCTTTTGTTCGTCCACCAGCTGGGCTACTTTCTGCCCCACCAGGTTAAAGACCTCCAGGGAAACCCGGCCTGCGCGGGGCACCTCAAACAGAATATTCGTACCAGGGTTGAAGGGGTTCGGATAGTTCTGCGCAAGGGTAATTTGCTCCGGCAGGCTTGGGTCGGGTTGTGTATTTACTCCAATTACCGGAGTAAGGACAAGTTCAAAGCGGTGCCCGTCAGCCTTTGCTTTAGGGGTAGCCAGGGACGCGGGCACTGTACCTGCTTCTTTCGCTTGAATGCTCCGGATTGCAAGGGTAAGGGGTTCCTGGTTTACCTCAACGACTTCTTCTGTCTCGAGGTCTTCGAGGGTGATCGTCCAATCTTCGAACTGCTCCAATCCTTCGAAGGTGACTTCGGCCTGAGAGGCCGCCCCCATCCCGGAAAGATCCAGCGGTACACGAAGTTCTTGCTCATAATCAAGAGGAAGGGCATTGATCTGCAGCTCCTCATTATTACTCGCGTGGGTAGCCAATTTTAGATAACTGGAAGACAGGGGTGTTAAAGACAGCCCATCGAAGGCGTCCCGTCCTAGTTCCCCCCCTTGCTGGAAGGAAAGCCAGGCGTCGGCAGAAAAGCTACCTGCTTCCGCGTGGATCTTGAGCGCTTTGGGTTCGGTGTCTACCGTCTTAAGCAGGCTTACAGAATTGGAGGTGATGTCTGCTTCCTCAATGGTCAGCGAGCCACTGCCCCCAAAGCCCTCAATAAAGAAGCCCTGGAAGGCACCTATTTCCCCGTCGGTAATATTCCCTGTTGAACCGTTCCAGGTCTGCCAGGTAGAATTGGCATCATCGTAGATATACACGGTTTCGGAGAGCCCGGATTTGGTAAGCAGGTCCCAGTCGATGGGATAGAAGTAGGGGTTGCCGGCAAAGAAGAAGTCGGAGTCGGCCAGGTCACTAACGGGGTTCACGCTGCCGGAGTTGACGCTGCCATCCCCGCCGTACTGGTTAGCAGAAATGTATTTAGGGAAGCCGGCATCGCCGTCCTCGACCCAGTTGTCATCGGAGAAGATGTAGAACAGGAAGCCGTTGCCTGCCGAGAGGTTGTCGGTGGTTTGGTCGGAAAGGCTGGCCCATTCCTGAGTGTCCTGGTCCCAGGTCCACACGTTTGCGGTGGGGGTAGGGTCGGTGTTGTCGTCTGAATTGGTGAAGCCCTGGGTCCAGAAGCCTCCAAGGAGTTCATCGAACACAGTGCCATTGCTGGGGGCGGCCAGGGTGCGGAAGCCCTCATCTCCGGTGATGGCCTGGGAAATGGAGTTGAAAAATACGATCGCCCCACTTGGATTAGCGTCATTGTAATAGCCCTCACCTCCGATAGCGATGTCATCAATGCCATCTCCGTTAAAGTCTCCGGTAGCTACCGAGGTGCCACTGTATTCATATGTATTAGGTCCATTTAGCGCAAAGCCTATGCTTCCATCTAAAGAAGATAGCTGAATAAAAGCATCAAACGAAGCAGTGTCCCCAAATATCACATAGCTTTCACCGGTATAATCACCATTAGCATCTGCCCCGGGAGCACCAATAATCACATCGAAAATCCCATCTCCATTTACATCGCCGGTTGCTACCCCATAACCGCTTCTATCTTGTGCGTCAATCCCATAAACGGCGAAACCAGTACTGCCGTCTAAGCCGCTTAGTTCAATGGAGGAGGCAAAAGCAGTGCTTTGACCAAAAACCACATAGGTACTACCGGAATTATTACCATTAGGGTTCGCCGAGGCAGTGCCAATAATCAGGTCGTCGAAGCCATCTCCATTGATATCGCCTGCTGAAAGTTTTTTCCCGGTTGAATTATTTTGGTCGGTTCCTAGAAGGGTAAAGCCGGTACTGCTATCTAAGCTACTTAGGTCAACAGAAGAGGCAAAAGCGCTTTGACCAAAGAGTACATATACTCCTCCGGCATCAATTATACCAGGATCTGTATCAGGAGCACCTATGATTATATCATCATAGGAGTCGCCATTGATATCTCCTGCGGCAACACCCCATCCAGATTTGTTATCAGATACTCCATGGATCGTAAACCCTGCGCTGCCGTCCAAGCCGCTTAGTTCTATAGAAGAGGTAAAGGCGGTGGTGCTGCCAAAGACCACATAGGTTTCCCCTGCACTGTTGTTATCATCCGTATCCGCAACGGGTGCCCCGATAATCACGTCGGTAATGCCATCTCCGTTGATATCTCCGGAGGCCACAGCGAAGCCACTTAGATCGGATGTATTTATCCCATACAGGGTAAAACCGTTGCTTCCATCTAAGGAGCTTAGCTCGATCAACGAAGATCCGCTAAAGCTGCTCTGCCCAAAGACCACATAGGTTTCCCCTGCACTGCTTTTATCATCCGGATCCGCTTCGGGTGCGCCAATAATCACATCGTCCATGCCATCTCCGTTGATATCTCCTGTGGCAATACTATAGCCTGTACGGTCTCTATAATTAATCCCATTCAGGGTAAAGCCGGTCGTACCATCCAGGGAGCTCAGTTCTGTGGAAGAAGAAAATCCGGAGGATGAACCAAAGACCACATACACTTCTCCGATTTCGCCCCCATAGTAATCTAAGGGTGCGCCGATAACGAGGTCGTCAATGCCATCTCCGTTAATATCCCCAAAAGCTGTTGCTTTACCTGCTTTTTGACCGTCATCTAAGCCATTAAAAATGGCGCCGTTAATCCCATTAACCTCCGACAGTTCAAAGGACGTTTGCGCCGAAGCCTGGGGGGATACCAACAGTGGGGAGAGTAGTAGCGAAGTAAGAACTAGCCTTCGGCTGAATACTGCAAACTTGTGCCTGGTTAAACGTTTTATAAAACCCCATAACGGTTGGTTATGTTCATCAATTCCTTCTACCCAACATGTTCTCAAACCCGCTACCCTGGAAAGCCATTTATATAATGACCGCATTTTCCGATTTGATTCAGTAACCAACGGCGAATGAAATGTATTCTGCTTTATCACATTCATGTATTACCTTTTGATTGAAAATGTCCAGAATTTAATGTTAGGTATACTTACAAATCGGACAAAAACTATTTCAAATCGGACAAAAACTATAACAAAAAGGACAAGACCTTCAGGGAGCTAACTGTTTTGATCACTAAGATAGAGTTTATCAGGATGGGGAAGCATGAACTGTGATACCGAGTTCATTCAGCTTCTAGTAGAGCTGCATAATCAATTTATTTATGGATCAGTGATAAAGCCATTCCGTAGGATCCTGAAATAAGCCTGCCTATCGGCAGACAGGTTCAGGATGACTAAGCATACTTTTATTTGCCCAGGGGTAGAATAATAGTGAATGTAGTTCCTTGGCCCAGAGTTGACTGAAACGCAATTTCCCCATTATGTTCTTCGATTATTTTCTTGGTAATTGCCAGTCCTAATCCGGTGCCACTGGTTTTTGTAGAAAAATTAGGCATAAAGATATTCTTCTGATCCTCTTGAGAAATACCTTGCCCATTATCAGAGACTTCAATCTGTGCCTTTCTCTTCTTTGAATTGAATTTGGTGTTGATGCTGATCTTGCCATCCTGAGAAACTGCTTCGGAGGCATTTTTTATCAGATTAACAAAAACCCTTCTTAATTCTTCTTTTGCTCCATTAACCCAAAGCGGTTTGTTAGTAGTGTGTATATCAAGTGAGAAGTGCTTGTCCAACTCATACATCTCACCTACAGACTGAATCAATGCATTGATGTCCAGCTTCTTAAATTCTTGCTGAATAGGTTTAGCAAACGTGGAGAAGTCAGAAGCAATTTTATTCAATGCATCAATCTGCTCAATCATACTGGTTGTAATTTTTGCAACTCGTTGATCTTGTTCCGGTCCGTTTTCTTTAGCTAATTCTACTTGGCGCTCAAGATGCTGAAGATTCAGTTTCATGGGAGTAAGAGGGTTTTTAATCTCATGAGCTATTTGTTGAGCCATTTCTTTCCAGGCTGCTTCGCGTTCTGTTTGAGCCAGTTCATCGAGTGCAGTTTTTAAACGCCTGGTCATCTCATTATAAGCCCGGGTTAGGGTACCAATTTCATCTTTACTTCGAACAGGTAAGCGCGTGTTGAAATCACCCTCTGATAAATCTTTAAGTGCTTCCCTTATTTCTTCCAATGGAGAGGTAAGTTGAGCAGTTATATACCCTACACCAAGCATCAAAAGGCCAAAAATGAGAGCATAGAAAGCTATAAGGTAACTTATGGTCGAAAGCAAGCGGTCATAAAACTGAGGTGCTTTCAGGAATGTAGGTATAGCCGCTATACCAGCAATGGTATTGTTATCACTCATCCAGGGCATATAGCCAATCATCATTTGCTGGTCATCAAATGAAACTACCTTTAGTTCTTCGTTACTTTTGAATGTTGTTATGTTACTAAATACATCCCAGGGGATATTGGATGATAATAGGTGTTGATTGAAGATTTGGGGAGTTGTTGAGTTCGTCAGAGAACCGGAAACAAATAATGAGGCATCAATATCTAATACAGAGGCTATTCGTTGAAGCTCTTCGGGTGATATTTCTATTCCGGCATAATCTTCTTCCAGGCTGGAAGTAAGGTTCTCTAAACGGTTGAATAGTTGTGTTTTTACTTCTTGCTCATTTTGAAGTGTTAATACATAATAGGATGCAGCAACTAATGCAATCAGGCAAGTCGCACTGGCAAAGATTAACCGGTCGATGAGGCGGTCTTTAAATCGGCGTGAACTTCCTAATAAGTTCCGGTTATTCACTTTTGATAGGATGAACAGCAAGATGATGCCCCCAAAAACTATAACCATAAAAAGCCGCAAAAATGAAAATACATGGTTATTGAAGCTCATTCTTATAGTGGCAACTCGTACAATACCACCATTACTTTTATTTATATACAATTCCTTTATTTCGTTTGAACCGGAAACAAAGGAAGTTGTATAGATTGAATCGGCGTTAACTCTTGCTACTACTTCATCGACCAGTGCGGTAGGCCCTGGTATATCAAGTGGAATTCCAATAATTGATTGCCTTAGCAGGATTCCATTCTGATATTCGGTAACAGAGAATGTTTCTTGCCAGGCGTCTTCTTTTTTTAATGAAAGTACAGCTCGTAGTGGTTTCTCAAGTTGAGGCACCTCCTCATACACCGAGCATAATATCCAACCTGTTATCTTTTCAGATTCTGAATTTTCAAAAATGGGAATCCAGCCACGGATAAAATCTGAATAACTGGCATTGATGGTGTTAATAGGACGGTATCGAAGAACTGGCCGGAGATTGGATCTCCTGATTTGTTCATCCTCAAAAGGTATTACAAGGTCTTGTATTCTAAATTCGGTACTCCATTGGGGAGGTGAAAGGCTGGTTGTATAGTCTGAAATCAGTGAGCCAACAGTATCAATAAGCTGAACGGATATCGTATATCGAAGCCAGTCCGGTCTTATATAACCTTCTACAAGCTCTTCAAGCGAGGCGGTATTTTGTGTTAGTGAATTTTCCGAGAGTGACGCATTTAGATTGCCAAGCAATTGAATAGTTATGGATTCAACTTCATTAGAACCTTCATCTAAAAAAGGCTGAGCAGCTTCCTGCATTCGTTCGTTCTGCCTAAAGGTATTTCCGCTTGAATATGCGATGTATACAAAGCAAGTGGCAATATAAGAGATAAAAATAACCAGTCTTAATTTTGAAGAGGACTGAAGCGCCAACTTCTTACGACTCCAGAAAAAAGAAAGCACAAAAACCAGTACCAAATACAAGGAACTTATCAACGGTATCCAGGCATCAAAGTTGGTGGTATAGATGAAAAACTTAGCCACGAAAAAGAAAATGGAAGACCCAACCAGAAAGGAGATGATGATTCCGGGAATCTTCTTTGTATCCTGAGATAGTAAGTATCTGAAGAAAATTATCGATAGTGCCGTTATAGAGGCAAAGAAAAAGCCGGAAGAAATATAAAAGACAAATGTCGATAAAGAAGGATAAAGAGCAAGGTCCATTACATTCACTTCAGAATTTGTAATGGTCGTGGAGCTATTCACCAGATAATATGAAATGAACCACCCGGATATTAAAGAACCAAAAAATGAGAGAGCATTGAGAGAGGTACTGTTCAAAGTAATACTTCGATTTTTTGGATTAAGCAACACTCGCGAAATTGAAAAAGAAATCAAGACGCTGAATGTGGAATTGACCAAGTAACCAAACAAGGTTTTGTTGGCAAAAAAAGAAAATGAGGGATGGGTTATCTGAACTTTAGAACTTAAAAAATGAATGAGCAACCAAAGAATGATAGCGGAAGAAATTTCGAACAACACTGCCCATTTAGTAGGTAGGTTTTTTGAGAGGCTGAACACAAGAACAACCATCAGTAAAAAAATGACGACGAGAAAAAGGGCTCTCCAAATTCCTACAGCATAATCCCGCTGAATCTTAAACTCATCCAGATCATTCTGTTCAGCGATTATCTCGCCCAATGAATCACTGCTTGCAGTACTTAATATAGATCTAGCTAATGTCTTTCTATCAGTTACCCCATTGAGATTAAAGGAAACAGGATAAGTATCAGATTTGCTAAATAATGCTTCGGGATTAATCTCAAGGTTATTCCCAAAGTTGAGAACATTTTCTTGTAGAAGCTTGACCCTGGTATATACATCGTACCGGGTAACTTTTGATGAGTCTTCGATAAAGAAAGGAATAATACTGTATAAGAAACCGACATTGTTTTCTCTTCCAATCGAAACATAGATAGAGCCTGCGCTGGTACTGGAATCATTAACAAAATGGTCAGGAGCAAAATCATTCCAGAGCCATTTAGTGCTATCTCTGGTAATAAGTATTCCCCAAAATGAATAGTTGGGAACTATGGTGTTGGAGATTTGCTCTTTTGTCGCTCCGGATTCAATTTGAGTTCGAACGTCTTCTGTAAAGGAGGTGGCTTCGGAGGTATAATCGAAAACAAATTGCTGAAAGTTTTCTGAAGCTTCATGAACTGCATCTTCAGCTATTTGTTGAACCTCCTCCATAGCCGGATCTGATTGAACATTCATCCACTCAAAAAAACCATACCCAATAGCAATTATGCTTAGCAAGGCAAAAAGCCAGGTAGTGGTATTGTTAGTGGATGCATCCATTACATAGAGTCTAAACCTCTATTCAGGAATTAGGATTAACTAGATTAGTAATATTACGATCCGGAACGCCATTTAATACATCAGAAATTGCCTTTGCAGCAAGCATCCCAATGGCTTCTCTGGTTTCAAACGTTGCACTTGCTATATGAGGGAGTATTGTACAATTGGGAGCAGTAAGAAGCAGGGGGTGTACCTCCGGTTCTTTTTCAAAAACATCGAGACCAGCTCCCCAAATTATTTGTTGATGCAGAGCATTCGCCAATGCTTCTTCATCTACTACCGGACCCCTGGATAAATTTATCAATATGGAATGAGAAGGCATGGCTTCTAAGATTTCTTCATTTATTAAGTGATGGGTATCCTTTGTTAAAGGACAATTAATACTTAAAACGTCACTTTTCGATGCAAGTTCCTTAACAGATGATATTAGGGTGCATTCAAGCTCTTTCTCCAATTGATCCGGCAGTTTGGATCGATTGTGATAGAGTATGTTCATTCCAAATGCCCTGGCTCTCATTGCAAATGATTGGCCAATTCTTCCCATCCCAATAATGCCAAGAGTTTTGCCTCTTAGTTCCATTCCTAAAAACCCTAATGGCTCCCATCCCTTGAAGTGACCATTTCTCAGGTAGTTTTCCGCTTCATTGAACCTTCTTGTAGTTGCCATAAGCAAGCCCATAGCAAAATCTCCACAAGCTTCGGTGAGTACATCAGGAGTATTTGCTACTTTGATACCGAGTTTGGTAGCCGTGTCAACATCAATATTGTTATACCCCACTGCAAAATTAGCAATTACTTTAAGATTTGGGGATGAATTGAGTACATCTTTAGTAACGGGAGTTGAAAGCATACAAAGTAGAGCATCGAAGCCAGGTAGAACTGCACTTAGTTGATCAGGTTCCGAAAATTTTCCTTTTGCACCAATCGTAACTTCACCAACCGACTTCAAAAAGTCTATGTTCTGTTTAGGAATAGGTTCAGTTACGAGTATGCGAAAACCAGACATAGTATTCTAGTCTTCGTTTTCTATATAGGTAATCTTAGCGTCATTCCACATTCTCTCAATGCTGTAGAACTCACGCTTTTCCTTACTCATGATATGGACAACTGTATTGATAAAGTCGAGGATAATCCACGAACGAGCCTGTAGTCCTTCTTTTTTCCAGGCCTTTTCTCCGGTTTGTTCTAAAAGCTCTTCTTCAACTGAATCAGCAATGGCTTTTATTTGGGTATCCGAATTACCACTGCAAATCACAAAATAATCGGTGAGCGTAGTTAATTCGGAAACATCCAGAACAACTATATCCTGTGCTTTTCTTTTTCGAAGTCCCTCTATAATTATTTCGACCAGGTTTTTTGAGTCAGGATTGGCATCAATAAATTGATTATTTCCTGGTTGGTTGATATCTGTCATTTACTCCGTATTAAGTGTTTCATAATCGTGGCCTATAACCACAGTTACATCCAGAAAAAAGTCAGGTGATTCTTCTCTTAATACATTGGTTTCATCTATTCCTAATGCAGCTGCTACTCTTTTTGCGTTATCCATAACTCCACTTCTTGAGATAACAATGGTTTCTTCAAGATCGAAATGATCGAAATTTCCGGTTTCAACTACATCAAATCCATTTGAGCGTAATAATCCGGTATAAGAATTAGCAATCCCTGCAATCCCACACCCGTTTAAAACTTCAATCTGAATTATTTCGCTAATTAATTGAGAGTTTTCTTCTGACCGTTCATTGAAAATTCTCGGATAGATAATTCGCGTAGTAAGAGCGATAAGTAGTACAACCAGGAGAATGCTGAGGAAGCCAATTGCAGCATTAAATAGAAGACCTTCAGTATTAGTACCGGATTTTTCCGGTTGGTTTTCAGTCATTCAAATACAGTTAGTACCAGAAGTCATTGAATCGTCTGTCAAAACGATTATACCCGTAAGGGTTATATCCATAAAATCCTGCAGGTGATTGACGGAACTGAAATTTGATAAAAGTTTTGTCATTTATCCTGTAGTTCAATTCAGCATTTTCAATCATGACCCTATTCTGAAAATCAGTTTGACCATAAGCTGTGCTTCCTCCAAAAGGAGAGTGAAGGAAAGAAACGTCTACCCTACCATTCATTCGTGGGCTAATATCGAAAGTAACTGTATTGGTATAGGCATTTACATTTTGATAGCTGCCACCAAACGAAGAAAAATTCATGCTGTAGGAATGGCTCATTTCCAAGCTGTTAAAAAAGCGGTTCAATCCGTTTTCAACAGTAGGAACAGTGCTATTTATAATAGATCCGGAATAATCAGTAGGTGTAGCAAGATCAGAGCGTAGCTGAGCTAATGCAGTGGAAGAAAAGAGAGCAATAAATAGAACAGGAATAAATATTTTTTTCATGAGCTTGAGACTTTGCTGATGCAACGTGTGCGAGCGATTATAATTATACATATTTGGCTGCTAATAAGAAACAGTATGAATAATGAATCTTCTTTGAAATAGAGTACAAAAAACACTATTTTTGCGCTCTTTTGAAAATGTTTAACCAAATTGTACAAACAGCTGAGGAGAGATGAAACTCACCGACTTTAGATACGAAATCGAAGGACTTAACATTCCTGACGAGCCATTAAAAAAACGAGACGATGCTAAACTTATGGTTCTTAATAGAGCCGAGCAAACCATAGAGCATCGCAAATTCTCTGATATCCATGAGTATCTAAACGAAGGGGATGTAGTTGTATACAACAACACAAAAGTATTCCCGGCACGATTGAATGGTAAAAAGGAAAAGACAGAAGCTGATATCGAAGTATTCTTACTTAGAGAACTTCAGCCCGAAAATATGCTTTGGGATGTGTTGGTAGAGCCAGCCAGAAAAATCAGGATCGGAAACAAGCTATATTTCGGAGAAGGAGAAGATGAGTTAATGGCTGAGGTTGTAGATAATACAACTTCAAGAGGAAGAACCATCCGTTTCTTATTTGATGGTCCTAATAATGAGCTGTATGAAAGACTGGATGAGCTTGGCAAAATGCCTCTTCCTCCTTATATAGAAAGAGAGCCGGTTGATGAAGATAAAGAACGGTACCAGACGGTATATGCAACTGAGCGTGGTGCGGTAGCAGCTCCTACAGCAGGCATGCATCTCACCGAAGAATTAATTGAAAAGATTAAAGCAAAAGGTGTTGAGTTTCTTCCTATAACCTTACACATAGGATGGGGCACCTTCCGAAATGTTGAGGTAGAAGATCTTACTAAGCATAGAATGGATTCTGAGAATTACTTTATCTCACAGGATACTTCGGATAAGATCAATGTAGCCTTAAAAAAGAAAACCAATAAGGTTGTAGCCATTGGTACCAGTGTAGTTCGAGCTATAGAAACAAGCGTAATGGCGAGCGGAATGTCAAAGATGGGAACAGGTTGGACAGATAAATTCATCTATCCTCCTTACCAGTTCAAAATTACCGAAGCATTGGTTACGAATTTCCACAGGCCAGAGTCAACATTACTAATGCTTGGTGCTGCTTTTGCGGAGTATGACTTTTTGATGAAAGCCTATGAAGAAGCAAAGTCGAAAGACTATCGTCTGTTTTCATTCGGCGATGCAATGTTGATCATTTAATATGACAAAACTGGCAGTCATAATACCGGCTGCCGGTTCCGGTTCCCGCTTGGGTTCACGGATTCCAAAGCCGTTTATTGAGCTCGAAGGTTCGACTATTCTTGAGCATACCATAAGGGCTTTTCTCAACGTCCCTTCCCTCAGTGAAATAGTTATACCTACTTCCAAAGAATCTGTAGGGAGAGTTGAAGACATCTTTAAGTCTTTGGATAGGGAAGATCTGAAAATGATGGTTGTAGAAGGTGGATCGGAGCGACAGTATTCTATCCACAATGCTCTCAAGTGCGTTAGTGATGAAATTGATTTGGTGGCTGTACACGATGCAGTAAGACCATTTATATCTGCCAATTTAATAGAAGCTTGTTGTGAGAAGGCAGTTGGGGTAGGCGCTTCCATTATTGCAGTGCCTGCTAAGGATACCATCAAGAGAATTAACGAAGCATATCTAATTGATGGAACTCCTGATCGAAAGTTTCTTTGGCAGGCACAGACTCCTCAAATATTTAAGAAAGAGATTATACTTGAAGCTTACGAGTCGGCACGAAGTAATGGATTCATAGGAACCGATGATTCATCTTTAGTAGAGCAGCTAGGGTATGAAGTCGGGGTTGTAGAGGGGGATCGAAGGAATCTTAAGATTACATATCCAATTGACTTGAAAATTGCTGAGCTCATTTTGAAAGAGGAAATATAGTTATGAGAATAGGCTACGGATTTGATATTCATAAATTAGTCTCCGGAAGGAAGTTGATTCTCGGAGGTATAGAAATCCCATTCGAGAAAGGATTATTGGGACATTCCGATGCCGATGTTCTCCTTCATGCAATTAGCGATGCGTTATTAGGTGCATTAGCCTTGGGAGATATAGGTCAACATTTCCCGGATAATGATCCTGAGTTTAAAGATGCAGATAGTAGGGTATTATTGAGGAGTTGCTACAAACTGATCAGGGAGCGGGGTTATAAGCTGGTCAACCTTGATGTCACTATTGTAGCCGAACGTCCAAAGCTAATGCCGCACCTTCCTAAAATCAGGAAAACAATAGCCGATGACCTGGAGGCTACTCTCGAAAATATTTCGATAAAGGCAACTACGTCTGAAAAAATGGGTTTCGTTGGTAGAGAAGAGGGGATATCTGCAACAGCAGTAGTACTAATAGAGAAAGTGTAATATGGCCGAACAGGTTGTTCAATCCATAGTAGACTGGATTTATCTTATTCCTCCATTTGGGATCTATCTCATTTTTATAGCTATTGCTTACATTGAAAATGTGCTTCCACCCTTACCTGGCGATGTACTTCTTGCATTCGGGGGGTATCTCGCTGCTGATGGCAGTTTATCTCTTCCGGTTCTGTGGATAATTACAGTGCTTGCCTCAGTTGTGGGATTTATGAATATGTACTGGATAGGTAATAAGCTGGGTGGGCATGTTGAGGAAAACAAAGAGACGCATTTCCTGCTCAGGTTTATCAACTATAAGTACTTCGAGAAAGGGAAAAAATGGATGGGTAAGTATGGGCAGTGGGTGATTTTTGGGAATCGTTTTTTGGCAGGCACCCGCTCGGTTATTTCTCTTACTGCAGGGATGTCTCATTTAAACCTGCGGTTTACCATCTTAAATTCCTTTATAAGTTCTGCTCTTTGGAATGCCTTATTGTTACTTGCAGGCTGGTTTGTGAGGGATAACTGGAAGGTAATCGGAGGGTATCTATCTACTTATGGGAAAGTCATACTGCTTTGTATCGGTATAACAATTTTAGCTCGATTTCTATGGGTTAAATTCGGTAGAAAAATCTCATCTGAGAATGAAGTTGAAGAGTGAAATTTTTTGCTATTCAAATGTTGACAATTTTTGAATACATGGGTATTTTTTAAGTCTTTCGCAAAAAGCCAGTGTAGCTCAGTTGGTAGAGCAACGGTTTTGTAAACCGTCGGTCATCGGTTCAAATCCGGTCACTGGCTCATTTTGTGAAATGGGGAGATACCAAAGCGGCCAACTGGGGCAGACTGTAAATCTGTTGTCTTACGACTTCGTAGGTTCGAATCCTGCTCTCCCCACTTGACATATTGACTAGCGAGCGTAACTCAATTGGTAGAGTGTCAGCCTTCCAAGCTGAATGTTGCCGGTTCGATCCCGGTCGCTCGCTCAACAACTAAGCCGATATAGCTCAGTGGTAGAGCACTTCCATGGTAAGGAAGGGGTCGTCGGTTCAAGTCCGACTATCGGCTCTCAGGTTGATATGTTTCGGAAAAATTTTTTAACAAAACACATAAACTAAATTAGACATGGCAAAAGAGACCTTTCAACGCACCAAGCCCCACGTGAATGTGGGCACCATTGGTCACGTAGATCACGGCAAGACGACCTTGACGGCGGCGATCACGACGGTAATGGCGAAGACTTATGGGGGAGAAGCCCAGGCCTTCGATCAGATTGACAACGCTCCGGAGGAAAGAGAGCGTGGGATTACCATCGCTACGGCGCACGTGGAGTATGAGTCTGAAGCACGTCACTACGCGCACGTAGACTGCCCAGGCCACGCCGACTATGTGAAGAACATGGTAACGGGTGCAGCTCAGATGGATGGTGCTATTTTAGTAGTAGCGGCTACCGATGGCCCGATGCCACAAACCCGCGAGCACATCTTGTTAGCTCGTCAGGTAGGGGTGCCTCAAATCGTAGTGTTCATGAACAAGGTAGACCTGGTGGACGACGAGGAGCTTCTTGAGCTGGTAGAGTTGGAAGTACGTGAGCTGCTTTCTAGCTATGAGTTTGATGGTGATGACATTCCTGTGATCCAGGGATCAGCCCTTGGTGCTCTTAACGGTGAAGCGCAGTGGGAAGAGAAGATTGTGGAGCTTATCCAGGCGGTAGATACCACCATCCCTACTCCAGAGCGTGATGTAGACAAGCCGTTCTTGATGCCAGTGGAAGACGTGTTCTCTATTACGGGCCGTGGAACTGTGGCAACAGGCCGTATTGAGCGTGGAATCTTGAAGCTTAACGACGAGATCGAGATTGTAGGGATCGTAGAAGAGCCGTTAAAGAGTGTAGTGACTGGTATTGAGATGTTCCGTAGACTGCTTGACCAGGGTCAGGCGGGCGACAACGCGGGGATCCTGCTTCGAGGTATTGCTAAGGAAGACATCCAGCGTGGGATGGTATTATGTAAGCCAGGCTCAATCACTCCCCACAAGAAGTTTGAGTGTGAGGTGTACGTGTTGAGCAAAGATGAAGGAGGTCGTCACACGCCGTTCTTCAAGGGCTACCGTCCACAGTTTTATTTCCGTACCACGGATGTAACGGGAGCGTGTGAGCTGCCGAGTGGCGTGGAGATGGTGATGCCTGGCGACAATGTGAAGTTGTCGGTAGAGTTGATTCAGCCGGTGGCGATGGAAGAAGGGCTACGTTTTGCGATCCGTGAGGGTGGGCGAACCGTAGGAGCCGGTGTGGTAACTAAAATCTTAGATTAATCTAAGAACATATTCGTAGCGCATGTAGAGTAGGCAGTTTCACTGTCTACTCTTGTGTGTATCTACGGGTGTAGCTCAGTTGGTAGAGCACTGGTCTCCAAAACCAGGTGTCGGGAGTTCGAGTCTCTCCACCCGTGCAACATTATATAGTACTGTAAAATGGAAAAACTTATAAATTTCTTTGAGAGTGTAGGTAACGAGTTCAAAAAAGTGTCCTGGCCTACCCAAAAAGAATTAGTAGATAACACAATTATTGTAGTTGTATTCTCGATCATAGTATCAGCATTTATTTTCGGAATTGATCAGGTGTATAGCACAGTACTAGAAGCTATTTATAACAGATAATGAGTAATGAATTGGAGCATGGCTGGTATGTGGTACGCTGCTTTTCCAGCCATGAGAAAAAAGTAAAAGAGTTTCTTGAGCGTGAGATCGAAGACCAGGATCTGGGAGATAAGATTATAGATATCCTGGTACCTACTGAGACCGTAGTAGAGATTCGCGGAGGTAAGAAGCGTACCCGGGAGAAGAACTTTTTCCCAGGGTATATTTTGTTGAATACTCATTACGATGAAGAGGTAAATAACCTCATACAAAGTGCACCATCATGCCTTGGCTTTTTGAAAGGAAAAGCTGATTTGGTGCCCTCTCCTCTGAAAAAGCACGAAGTTCAACGCATCATTGGGCGAGTGCAGGAAGCTGGAGATGAATTACGGAATGTTGAGATTCCGTACAGTGAAGGCGACTTGGTAAAAGTGATATCAGGACCATTCAAAGATTTCGATGGTACTGTGCAGGAGGTGAACCCTGAAAAACTCAAGCTCAGGGTATTGGTAAGTATTTTCGGAAGAAGAACTCCTGTTGAAGTAGATGTAAACCAGGTCGAGTCCACTACATAAAAGAACCTAGTTGATGCACACTAGCTATTACGCGATAAACTGAAGTTATATAATTAGAAAGGATCCTGAGAATCCATGGCTAAAAAAGTTGAAAGAATCCTGAAGCTCCAAATTGTTGGCGGGCAGGCAAACCCAGCCCCTCCTGTAGGACCGGCTCTCGGTCAGGCAGGTATCAACATTATGGAGTTTTGCAAAGCCTTTAATGCAAAGACTCAGGACAAAGCCGGAACGGTTATTCCTGTTGAAATCACCGTGTTCGCGGATAAGTCTTTTACCTTTAAGACTAAAACTCCGCCAGCACCTGTACTTCTTAAGCAGGCAGCCAAAATTAAATCCGGCTCAGGCGAACCTAACCGCGCTAAAGTGGGAACGGTAACCTGGAGCCAATGCAAGGAAATTGCGGAGCAGAAGATGGAGGACTTAAATGCGTTCGACGTTGAAGCAGCTGCCGAAATGATTGCAGGTACGGCTCGGAGTATGGGTCTTAGAGTAAACCGCGACAGGTAACATATACTCATGGCAAAAAGAGGAAAAAAATATCAACAAGTCGCCGAATTGGTTAATCCAGAGGTAGAATATTCTTTGGAAGAAGCTTGTGATCTCGTTAAGAAAACTTCTACTACCAGCTTTGACGCTTCCGTAGATATCGACATCCGTTTAGGTGTTGATCCACGGCATGCTGATCAGATGGTACGTGGTACAGTGAGTTTACCTCATGGTACTGGTAAAGAAGTAAGGGTATTAGCCCTTGTTAACGAAGCAAAGCAAGCCGAAGCTACTGAAGCTGGAGCCGACCATGTGGGCTTGGATGATTATATCGCACAAATTGAAGGAGGCTGGGCGGAAATAGATGTTATTATCGCCACGCCGGATGTAATGGGCAAACTCGGTAAGCTTGGACGCTTTTTAGGTCCTCGTGGATTGATGCCAAACCCAAAAAGTGGAACCGTAACTATGGATGTAGCTGCTGCTGTAAAGCAGGTTAAAGCTGGTCAAATCGATTTCCGTGTTGACAAAACCGGAATCTTGCACACATCTGTAGGTAAAGTAAGCTTCGGAGCTGCTGATTTGAAAGAGAATGCAGAAGCATTTCTTCAAACAGTAATGAAACTGAAGCCTGCCTCAGCAAAAGGCACGTATGTTAAAAGCGTGTATATGAGTTCCACCATGGGGCCGAGCATCCCGATAAGCAGAACCGCAGTTACAGCTCTTAATTAGGAGGAATTAAATTATGCCTACAGCAGAAAAAAGAGCAGTATTAGACGAAATCTCAGAAAATTTAAAAAATGCCAATGCGGTGTATATCACCAATTATTCTGGCATGTCTGTAGATGAAGCTAACCAACTGCGAGGTGCATTTCGTAAGGGAAATGTCTTCTTCAAAGTTTACAAGAACAAGCTTATGAAACTTGCTATGGAAGAGGTTGGAGGATACGACGCTATCATTCCTTCTCTAAATGAGCAAAATGCATTCGCTTTTGTTGAAGAAGAATTATCTGCACCAGCAAAGGTTTTAAAAGATTTTATCAAGGATAACAACAAGCCACACTTTAAAGCGGCCATCATAGATGGAGAGTTTTTTGGTGAGGACAAGCTAGACGCTCTAGCATCAATGAAATCTAAAAATGAGATCATTGGTGATATCCTTGGTTTACTATCCGCCCCTATGGCAAATGTACTTGGAGCGCTCAACGCGTCTGGGTCAAACCTTGTTGGAGCTGTGAAAACCATCGCCGAAAAAGGCGAAAACTAACCCTTATTTACAACTAAGAATTTTTATTAAATCAACTGGAGATAACAATGGCTGACGTTAACAAACTAGCTGAAGAGCTTGTCAACCTAACTATCAAAGAAGCAAACGAACTAGCTAAAGTTCTAGAAGAAGAATACGACATCAAACCTGCTGCGGCTGCTGTTGCAGTTGCAGGACCAGCTGCTGGTGGAGACGGTGGTGCTGGTGGAGCAGAAGAAAAAACTGAATTTGATGTAGTTCTTGAATCTGCTGGTGCTAAGAAAATCGCTGTAATTAAAGAAGTACGCGGTATCACTGGCCTAGGTCTTAAAGAAGCTAAAGAATTAGTAGACGGCGCTCCTAACACTATCAAGGAAGGCGTTGCTAAAGATGAAGCAGAAGAGATCAAAGGCAAGCTTGAAGAAGCTGGAGCTACTGTAGAGCTCAAGTAAGCACTTAGTAAACATTTCGTTGGTAGCCAATATCGTGAAAGCGGTATTGGCTATTGGCGTCTATATATAATTAACCTCGGTTAGTACTGGGGTTTTCCTGTACAATCACCCTTCAACAAAATGGAGAGGTTCTTTTGAGCAATAAGATGCAAATAATTCCAAATACGGAACGCCAATCTTTTGGGCGCACTAAACATGTTTTAGACTATCCGGACTTCCTGGATATTCAACTAGAGTCTTTTGAAAAATTCGTACAACTTGATATTGCTCCAAACGAGCGAGAGAATCAAGGATTACAGCGAATATTTAACGAGAACTTTCCTATTCAGGATACTCGTGAGACTCACATTCTAGAATTTTTATACTACAATGTGGATGTGCCCCGATACACGATCAAAGAATGCCAGGATCGTGGTCTTACATATTCGGTACCACTAAAAGCTAAGCTTAGATTATCATCAGTAGATGACAGTGATGAAGCCAGCGAAACCATCGAACAGGAAGTTTTCTTAGGAGATCTTCCATGGATGACCAACCGTGGTACCTTCATCATTAACGGTGCAGAGCGAGTAATTGTAAGTCAATTACACCGATCTCCGGGGGTATTCTTCGGACAGTCTGTTCACCCAAATGGTACCCAACTTTATTCTGCACGAGTAATACCTTTTAAAGGTTCATGGATCGAATTCACTACTGATATCAGAGACGTACTATGGGCGTATATTGATAGAAAGAAAAAGATTCCTGCTACTACTCTATTACGTGCACTTGGCTACTCCACTGACTTGGAATTATTGAGTCTATTCGAGCTTTCTGATGACGTTAAATTCGGAACAAAAGCTGATTACAATAAAAAGCTAGTTGGTCAGCGCCTTGCTCAAAACATCATCGTTGAAGAGATGGAAGAGGTAGTTGATGATGAGACTGGTGAAGTATCTGAAGCATTAAATAGAAAAATCATCTTCGAGCGTGATCATCAACTAACGGAAGATGATTATGGAATGTTAAAAGATGCGGAAGTTAAAACCGTTCTTATACAAAAAATTACTGCTGAAGAGTCTGAGCGTTCAGTAATGATGAATACGCTCCGAAAGGATCCAACATGGGATGAGCATTCTGCACTCGGAGAAGTATATCAGCAAATTCGTTCTGGTGAGATGCCAGACCCTGAAACATCTCGAGCTATTCTTGAAAGATTATTCTTCAGCGATAAGAAGTACGATCTTGGCGAAGTTGGTCGATACAGACTTAACAAGCGACTTAGATTGGATCTCACGGATGTACAGTTCCTTACAAAAGAGGACATTGTTGCCATTATTAAGGAGGTAATCCGTCTTAAGAACTTGAAATCTCAAGTTGATGATATTGATCACTTGAGTAATCGACGTATTCGTACAGTTGGTGAGCAGTTAGGTCAGCAATTCGCGATAGGTTTGGCTCGTATGGCCAGAACCATTCGTGAGCGAATGAACTCTCGTGATGCTGAGCAGTTGACTCCACAGGATCTTGTGAATGCACGTACTATTTCAAGTGTGATTAATACTTTCTTTGGTACTAATCAGCTTTCTCAGTTTATGGATCAAACCAATCCATTAGCAGAATTGACACACAAGCGTCGTATGTCTGCACTAGGGCCTGGTGGTCTTACTCGTGAACGAGCTGGTTTTGAGGTTCGTGACGTTCACTATACTCATTACGGTAGACTTTGTCCGATTGAAACACCTGAAGGCCCGAATATCGGTTTGATTTCTTCTCTTTGCATTCATGCAAAAGTGAATGACTTCGGCTTCATTGAAACTCCTTACCGAAAAGTGAAAGACGGTAAAGTAGGTAAGTCGGTTGAGTATCTAGCCGCTGAGCAGGAAGATGAAACTGTGATTGCCCAGGCTAATGCTGAGTTAGACGAAAAAGGAATGTTTAAAAACGATCTCGTTTTCTCCAGAATGCGTGAGGGTAACTACTCGAATGCTCGCAAGGATGAAATCGAATATATGGATGTTGCTACCAACCAGATTACCTCTTTGGCAGCAGCATTAATTCCTTTTATTGAGCATGATGATGCGAACCGTGCCTTGATGGGCTCGAACATGCAACGTCAGGCAGTACCACTTCTTCGTCCGGAAGCACCTGTAGTAGGTACCGGACTAGAACACAGAGCAGCTCGCGATTCAAGAGCTATCATTACTGCAGAAGCTGATGGTGAAGTAGTATATGTAAGTGCTACTGAAGTACATGTTAAGTACGATCGTACTGAAATGGAGCAGAACTGCTACTTTGATGGCGGTGTAAAAGTGTACAATCTTGAGAAGTTCACCAGAACTAACCAGGATACAGCTACCAACCAACGTCCAATTGTAAAGGTTGGAGACAAGGTGAAGAAACACCAGGCTATCGTAGACGGATGCTCTACAGATGGTGGAGAACTAGCACTAGGTAGAAACCTGCTGGTAGCTTTCATGCCTTGGAGAGGATATAACTTCGAGGATGCGATCGTAATTTCAGAGCGTATCGTTCAGGAAGATATTTATACGTCTATCCACGTAACTGAATTCGAGCAGCAAGTTAGAGATACCAAGCGAGGTGAAGAAGAGCTTACTCGTGAAATTCCTAACGTGAGCGAAGAAGCTACTCGTAACCTTAATGAGCGTGGAATGATCCGCGTTGGAGCGAAAATCAACCCGGGTGATATCCTTGTTGGTAAGATTACTCCTAAAGGTGAAACTGATCCTACTCCGGAAGAAAAACTTCTACGTGCTATCTTTGGTGACAAAGCTGGTGATGTAAAAGATGCTTCTCTAAAAACACCTCCAGGTGTGTCCGGAACAGTAATCAACACGAAGTTATTCAGCCGCAAACGCGACGAATTAGTTTCTCGAAAAGAAGAGAAAAAGCGTGTTGAGCAGGAACAAGAAAGACATACTGAAAAGCTTACTGAACTAAACCAGCAGTGGGCAGATAAAATGTATTCTCTGCTTCGAGATAAAACTTCTCCAGGTGTATTCAACTACAGCAATGTAGAGCTTATTCCAAAAGGCGAGAAGTACAAGAAGTCTGTATTTGAAGAAATTGACCCGGTAAACATCAATGAGAATATTGACTGGGCAACTGACCAGGAACTAGTGAAGCATGTTAAGCTTCTGTTCCACAACTACCGTGAGCTTCGTCGTCATATAGATAGTGAAGCCAAGCGAAGAACATTTGCAATTCAGGTAGGAGATGAGCTACCTCCTGGAATCATCCAAAAAGCAAAAGTATATATCGCTAAGAAGCGTAAGCTTCAGGTAGGTGATAAGATGGCGGGTCGTCACGGTAACAAAGGTGTTGTTGCTAAGATCGTACCTGTTGAGGACATGCCATTCATGGAAGATGGTACCCCGGTTGACATCTGTCTAAACCCGCTAGGTGTACCTTCTCGTATGAACCTTGGTCAGATTTACGAAACTATTCTTGGATGGGCTGCCAAGAAGCTTGGAACCACATTTGCTTCACCAATTTTTGACGGTGCCAGCATGGATGATGTGAAAGCCAAGCTTGCAGAAGCAGGTCTTCCGGAAGATGGTCGTGTGAATCTATACGATGGTAGAACAGGAGAGGCGTTCTCTCAAAAAACTACAGTTGGTTACATTTACATGATCAAATTGAATCACCTGGTTCAGGATAAGATGCACTCTCGTTCTATCGGGCCATACTCGCTTATCACTCAGCAGCCACTTGGTGGTAAAGCTCAGTTTGGTGGTCAGCGACTTGGTGAGATGGAGGTATGGGCACTATATGCATACGGTGCTTCAAGCATCCTGAAAGAAATGCTCACTGTAAAAAGTGACGACGTTAAAGGACGTTCCAAAGTTTATGAAGCCATTGTAAAAGGTGAAAACCTTCCTGATGGAGACGTTCCGGAATCATTCAAGGTATTATTACGAGAGCTTATGGGTCTCGGACTTGAAATCCATTTAGACTAATCACTGTTAATAAAGTATCGGAGGAAAACCCTTGCCAATAACAAAAACATTAGCAGTAACGAACGATTTTAATAGCATCGGAATATCCCTTGCTTCTGCTGAAACAATTCTATCACGTTCTCATGGAGAAGTTCTTACTCCTGAGACTATCAACTATAGAACTTTCAAGCCGGAAATGGACGGTCTTTTCTGTGAGAAGATCTTCGGGCCTGTAAAAGACTATGAGTGCCATTGTGGAAAGTACAAGCGGATCAGATATAAAGGGATCATTTGTGACCGTTGTGGTGTTGAAGTAACAAGAAAAGCTGTTCGAAGAGAGCGTATGGGGCACATTACCCTTACCGTTCCTGTAGTACACATTTGGTATTTCAAGTCATTACCAAACAAAATTGCCTACTTACTAGGTCTGTCTTCTAAAAATCTGGATCGAATTGTTTATTACGAAACTTTCGTAATCATCAATCCAGGATTAGCTCGCGACTTAGGATACGCTAAAGGTGACCTTATTTCTGAAGAAGAGAAGTATGACATCTTTGACCAGTTACCAGAAGACAATTTTGATCTTGATGATGACGACGAGGATAAATTCATTGTAAAAGAAGGAGCAGATGCTCTTGCAGCTATGCTTGCAGATCTGGATCTGGATGATCTTGCTTATCAATTACGCTACGAGGTTAAAAATGAAACCTCACAAATGCGTAAGAAAAAGAAGCTAAAGAGACTTCAGGTTATCGAGTCTTTCCGTGCCGCAGCAATGCACACAGAAAACCGGCCAGAATGGATGTGCCAGAGCGTAATTCCGGTAATTCCACCAGAACTGCGTCCATTAGTACCACTTGAGGGTGGTCGTTTTGCTACTTCTGACCTTAACGATTTGTATCGAAGAGTAATTATTCGAAACAATCGTTTAAAGAGATTGATTGATATCAAAGCTCCTGATGTGATTCTTCGAAATGAGAAGCGTATGCTTCAGGAAGCTGTTGATTCATTATATGACAACTCGCGTAAGTCAAACGCTGTTCGGAATAACAATCGTCCGTTGAAATCTCTAAGCGACATGCTTAAAGGTAAGAGCGGTCGTTTCCGTCAAAACCTCTTAGGTAAGCGTGTTGATTACTCTGGCCGTTCTGTAATTGTAGTAGGACCAGAGCTTAAGATGCATGAGTGTGGCCTTCCAAAGGAAATGGCAGTTGAACTTTATAAGCCATTCATTATCCGTAGACTTATCGAGCGTGGTTATGTAAAAACCGTGAAAAGCGCCAAGAAAGTTGTTGATCGCAGAGATGCGGTAGTTTGGGAAGTTCTTGAGAATGTAATTGACGGACACCCGGTACTTCTAAACCGTGCTCCAACGCTTCACCGGTTAGGTATTCAGGCTTTCCAGCCGGTGCTTATTGAGGAAAAGGCGATTCGTCTGCATCCATTAGCGTGTACAGCATTTAATGCTGACTTTGATGGTGATCAGATGGCGGTTCACTTACCGTTGAGTCATGATGCGGTGCTTGAAGCTTCTGTATTGATGCTTGGATCACATAACATCTTGAGCCCTGCGAGTGGTGGTCCTATTGCGGTTCCATCTCAGGATATGATCTTGGGTCTTTATTATTTAACAAAGCCAAGAAGCGGTCAATTAGGAGAAGGAAAAACATTTGCATCTCCTGATGAAGTAATCGTTGCTTTCGATCAGAACAGACTTCATATCCATGCCAAAATCAATGTTCGAATCGCTACTGTAAATGCAGAAGGTGAAGTAGAACATGAGGTAGTAAAAACTTCTACCGGGCGGGTTATCTTTAATGAGATTGTTCCGGATGAAATGGGCTTCATCAATAAAACACTAGGTAAGAAAGAGCTTAGAATACTTATTGGTGATATCCATGCAAAATGTGGTACAGCCAAGACGTCTGCTTTCCTTGATGACATGAAGAAGATTGGATATGAAAACGCTACGCTAGGTGGTCTTTCATTCTCTCTTGAAGACATCATCATTCCTGATATGAAAGCCAACCTGATTAACGGTGCGAAAGATGAAGTAACTGATATTCAGGGACGTTATGAAATGGGATTCATTACCGATAATGAGCGTTATAACCAGGTTATCGATAAGTGGACAAGTACTACTAACCGTGTATCTGAAACTCTGTTCCAGGCGCTAGCTGATGACAGAGAAGGTTTCAACCCTGTATTTATGATGGCCGATTCTGGTGCGAGGGGTTCAAAAGAGCAGATTCGTCAGCTTGGTGGTATGCGAGGTCTGATGGCTAAGCCTCAGAAGAGTTCAATGCAACAGGGTAACGAGGTAATCGAGAATCCGATTCTTTCTTCGTTCAAAGAGGGATTAACGGTACTTGAATACTTCATCTCTACGCACGGTGCTCGTAAAGGTCTTGCTGATACGGCTCTTAAAACTGCCGATGCCGGTTATCTAACACGTCGTCTTGTTGATGTATCTCAGGATGTGATTATTACCGAAGAAGATTGCGGTACACTTCGTGGTATCAAGATGTCGGCATTAAAAGATAATGAAGACATTATTGAGCGCCTAGAAGATCGTATCATTGGCCGATTCTCTCTATATGATATTGTCGATCCAATTACTGATGAGCTTATTTGTGAAGCAAATCAGATGATTGATGAAGATGTAGCAAAGAGAATTGCCGAAACTTCAATCGAAGAAGTAGATATTCGATCTGTACTTACCTGTGAAACAGGTAGAGGTGTGTGTGCAAAATGTTATGGACGTGACCTTGCAAGGGGAACCGTGGTAGAAAAGGGTGAGGCAGTAGGTGTTATTGCTGCACAATCTATCGGTGAGCCAGGTACACAGCTTACACTTCGTACTTTCCACGTTGGTGGTACGGCATCTCGTCTGGAAGCAGATTCGCAGCACAAAGCTAAATTCGACGGTAAGGTTGAATTCGAGAACATACGTGTTGTTGTTTATGATGATGGCGAAGAAGAGCATAACATCGTTCTTAGCCGTGCAGGCGAATTGAAGATTGTTGATGATGAAGGTAAGGTTCTTATCAGCTACAATGTGCCTTATGGTTGTGAAATGATTGTTGAAGAAGGTGATATGGTTCCTAAAGGAGCCCAGCTCTGTAAATGGGATCCATATAACGCACTTATCTTCTCTGAAATTGATGGTACTTTGCACTACAAGGATATCCTTGAAGGGGTGACCTTTACGGATGACACTGATGCGCAAACAGGCCACCGCGAAAAGGTAATTATCGATTCAAAAGATAGAGCGCTTGTACCTACTCTTGCAGTAAAAGGCAAAGGCGATATCATAAGAGAAAGTACTCTACCAGTAGATACCCACATTGTTGTGGATGATGGTGAGAAAGTATTCTCAGGTCAGGTGATTGCAAAAATTCCTCGTGCTACCTCTAAATCGAAGGATATTACGGCGGGTCTTCCACGTGTGACTGAGTTGTTTGAAGCTCGATCACCAAGTGACCCGGCTGCGGTTTCTGAGATTGACGGTATTGTTGAAATGGGAGGAAGAAAAAGAGGTTCTCAAGAGGTAATCATCAAATCAAAAGATGGTACCGATGAGAAAAAATATCTAATCTCTTTGAGTAAGCATATCCTTGTTCAATCGAATGACTTTGTAAAAGCAGGTCAGCCACTTTCTGATGGTACTATTCCAGCTCAGGATATCCTGAATATACTTGGGCCATATGCAGTACAATCTTACCTGGTTAATGAGATCCAGGAGGTTTACCGCCTGCAAGGTGTGAAGATCAATGACAAGCACATTGAGGTAATTGTAAGCACCATGATGCAGAAAGCTGAAATCACCGACCCAGGCGACACTATGTTCCTGGAAGGCGATAAAGTAGACCGTTTTGAAGTAAACCTTCGAAATGATGAACTCATTGGTAAATTCATTATCACCGATGAGGGAGGAAGCGAGCTTAAGAAAGGTACTATCCTTGATCGTAGAGAAGTACGTGATATCAATAACGGATTGATCAAAGAAGGAAAAGACGAGTTGCAAATAAGAGAAGCTGAACCAGCTATCTCGAAGCCAATTCTTCTTGGAATTACCCGGGCTGCCCTTTCTACTGAAAGTTGGTTGTCAGCTGCCTCCTTCCAGGAAACCACAAAAGTTCTTACCCAGGCTTCTATCGAAGCCAAGAAGGACTTCCTCCGAGGTCTGAAAGAGAATGTGGTGGTAGGTCATAAAGTTCCTGCTGGTACAGGTCTCAGAGAGTACAACGAAATTATCGTTGGTACGAAGAGAGACTTCGAAGAAGGAGATGAGGAAATCGCAAAGGTATTTGAAGCCCTTGGTGGCGATGATGCCGAAGCAATTGAAGGAGAATAAAATCCATATTCTCTAGTCGAATTGAACCCCGCACATTTATTTGTGCGGGGTTTTTTTATTTTATCAAAAAAGCCTCTATTACTATGTTCAGACTATTCATTTTCACTTTATGTACGAGCTTATTAATAAGCTGTAAAAGCACAGATTCGGACGGTGACTCACAACCGCAATTTTGGGTTACCTTTTCAAATCAAGAAGCGTTGTTTCAAAACCTTGAAGATCGGGTTAGTACGGTTTCAGAAAGTTCTACAGAACCGGACATAGTGATTAATAGTTCTGAAATTTTCCAGGAAATGGACGGATTCGGCTATACATTAACAGGTGGTAGTGCTTTTCTGCTAAATAATATGGATGAATCAAGCAGACAACAGATTCTGCAGGAATTATTTGGCCAGGGAGAGGGAGAAATAGGGGTTAGTTATCTAAGAGTAAGTGTTGGTTCTTCTGATCTTGACGCCTCAACATTTTCTTATAATGATCTTCCTCAAGGGCAAACAGACCCTGATATGAGTGAGTTTGATTTAGGAGCTGATCGTGATCACCTGATCCCCGTTTTAAAAGAGATACTGGAAATCTACCCGGAGTTAAAAATTCTGGGATCTCCCTGGTCTCCGCCAGTATGGATGAAAAGTAATAGTTCCACTGTTGGAGGTACCTTACTTGAAGAATACTATCCTGCCTATGCTAACTATTTTGTTAAATACGTACAGCAAATGGAAGCTGAAGGAATAACTATTGATGCTATTACTATTCAGAACGAACCACTTAATCCTTTTAATAACCCGAGTTTGAGTATGAGTGCTGAAGCTCAAACAAATTTTATTCGAGATCATTTAGGCTCTGCGTTTAGTGAAGCAGGAATAACCACTAAGATTATTATATATGATCATAACCCTGACCGGATAGACTATCCTCTTGAGGTTCTCTCTGACGCTGCGGCAAAGCAATATATAGACGGTACCGCATTTCATTTATATGCTGGTAATATTTCTGCACTTTCAACGGTTAGGGACGCCCATCCGGAGAAAAATATTTATTTCACGGAACAGTGGGTGCAGGCCGGTGCTAGTTTTTCAGGAGATTTGGCCTGGCATACGCGGAACCTAATTGTTGGGGGTACCAGAAATTGGAGCAGGACGGTACTGGAGTGGAATCTGGCTTCCGATCCGAATCAAAATCCTCATACTGAAGGAGGATGTGATGACTGTTTAGGTGCGCTTACTATCTCCGGAAATGATGTGAGTCGAAATGTTGCTTATTATATCATTGCCCATGCCTCAAAATTTGTTAGGCCTGGTTCAGTAAGGATTGGATCAAATGAAGTTGACGGCTTGCCAAATGTAGCTTTTAAGAATCCAGAAGGCGAGATCATTCTAATCGTTTTAAATGATTCCGGCTCTACACAACAAGTAAACGCATCTGTAGATAGTGAGCAGTATGAATTTTCTTTGCTTGCAGGTTCGGTGGCTACGCTAGTATTTTAGTAATTCATTTACAGCAGATATAATCGTCTAAAACTATATGGCTCAAGCTTCGACTAAAAAAATTGTATTCTGGATCATTACTGTTCTATTTCCTTTCCTGCTTCTTGCCCTTGTGGAAATAGGTCTAAGAGTTGGCGGTTATAATAAAGAAGCGCAACCCTTATTTGTGGAAGCACCTAATGATTCCAACTTTCTGATTTCAAACTCCTCATTTATTAGCAGGTACTTCCCATCCTTTATTCCACAGATTGCACCCAATGCTTTTAGGAAGGAAAAAAGACCAAACACATTCAGAGTTTTTGTTTTCGGAGGTTCTTCAACACAAGGTTTTCCATATAATTTCTACTACAGTTTTTCCGAACAACTTGAGCAAAAACTTGTACTCGAAACAGACGGGCTCAATATCGAAGTAGTTAACCTTGGTATGACGGCAGTTAATAGTTATGTAATTCGTGATTTATCAAAGCGAATACTTCCCTATGAACCTGATGCTGTTGTTATATATGCTGGGCATAATGAGTACTATGGTTCATTTGGAGTAGGTACTACTCAATTTGGACTCGTAAATAATATTGGCCTGAAGAGATTGGTGATTAAACTCAAGAATCTGAGATTATATCAACTGCTTGAGAATGCTATGAAGCCGGATAACCCTGATGCAGGGGATAACAGGACATTGATGGCTAAGGTTGTTAGTGAATCAAATATCGAATTAGACAGTCCCTTGTTTGATAAAGGTATTCAACAATTCGAAAAAAATATTGGTGATGTACTCGAGCTTTATGAAAGGAATGATATCCCAGTATACATCGGTACAGTAGCATCTAATTTAAAAGATCAGGCACCCTTTACTGATCAAGAAGATGCTGCATCCGCTTTTCGTGAAGCTGAGTCGCTATTTGCTCAAGCAGATACTATGTCTGCCGTGAATAAGTATAAAGAGGCAAAAGAGTTGGACGGAATCCGGTTTCGAGCTCCGGATAAAATTAACGAAGTGATTCGATCAGTAGCAGAAGAACATAAAGCCAAACTGGTAGATATCGAAGCATTACTTAGAGCACAATCTTCAAGTGGGATTGAAGATGAATCACTGTTCATAGATCATTTACACCCTGATTATAAGGGGCATCGATTAATGGCTACATTGTTTTTCGAGCATCTTCTTGAAGTTGAAAAGCTCAAAAGAGCTTATCGGCCTAACAGTTTTGACCTTCCTGATGCAATCAGCACATTTGAAGAAACCTATTCAAATACCGCAATATCCAGATTGTTAGTAGGATACCCATTTCAAAAAGGACTTACTCAAGACCAGGAACTAGCGGAATTCCAAAAGATCTATCAAGGATATTTGCAGGCCTCGTACATCGACTCTATTGCTGCACATGCGGCGAGAAATCAAAGGTTAGTTCCTGAAGCACTTACTGAAGTCATAAATAAAGCGCAAAGCAGGAATGATACACTAGCTGTCATTACGCACTATTATGAATTATTGAAGTGGCAACTCAACTCTGTGAACCTTATTGAAAAAGGAATTGATATAGCAGTAAAAAGCCGAATAGATGATAACTACACTGTGTATATGGTAAATCAGGTATTAAATGACGGCTTACAGGATCCAAGGTATATGGATGTGCTCTCCGCAGTTTATATAATGAATCAGGATTTAGATAAGGCTAGATACTGGCTAGAGAAGAGTGAGGGTAGGGGTTCTAATGCACCCATGCTATTCTATAATTTTGCTCGATACCATATTCTTACAGGGGATACTCTGAGAGCAAGTGAGTATTACAGCAAATATGTTCAGGCTTCTCAAGCTAATTAAGAGAAAGCATGAGGGTCATGTGGTTTTTCGCTCTGATAGCGAAACAGGAATAACACTTAAAATTCCATTGTGTGAGGCAGAGCCTTCCATTTTTTCAAAAAGAATATTGAACGCCTTTTTAGCCAGGATCTCATAGTTAGTATGTACTGAGGTTATTGCAGGGTGTACATAGCTACAAATCGGGAGGTCATCGTACCCTGAGATCGCTACCTCGCCTGGTATATCAATGCCTAATAAATTTGCTTGTTCGAGGAAGCCAAGGCACATGTAATCATTGCTGCAAAAAATGGCTCGGGGCTTTTTGGAAAGTTTGTCGAACTCTTTGCATGCCAATTTCCCAGATTCTAAACTATAATCTCCTTCGAAATGCCATACAAGGTTCATGTTATTTGTCTGGTTAATAAAATCCAGGTATCCATTTTTGCGCAACAAAGATTCATTTTTATTAACTGGGCCTGTAATTATCCCTACATCCAGATAATCCTTTTTATAAAAATGCTTGGCCACAATATATCCACCTCTATAAGAATCAAAGGTAACCGTATCAAGAACCGGGTTGAATAAAGGGGCTACTGAAAGAATTACAAAATCCGAGGGTATAGTTTCTAATACTTCTGCGTAATCTTTTTCCTGGAGGGTGGGCAAAAAAAGTATTGCCGCATCAATAGAATTATAGCTCAACTCCGTGATAAATTCTCCCAGGGTAGAAACCTCGGGGTTAAATACATGAAGCGACAACCCAATATTATTTCCTATAGCTGCTTCATTAAAGCCATAAAAAAAGGTTGAGTAAAATTCATCGGGGTACAGTGAAGTAATAAGGGCGACTTGAATTCGCCTTTTATAACTGTACTTACCGTTTAGTACCCTTGAGTTTATGGGGTAATTGATTTCTTGGGCAGTTCTGATTGTAAGCTCTACATTTTCAGAACTTGTTTTTGACTCCCCTCTTAAAATTCGAGAAACAGTGGAAACAGAGAGACCAGTTTTTTCCGCTATGTCATGTAATGTGGCTTTTTCCATTAGGAGAATTTCAGGATAGAATTATACTTAATCTGGTGAAAAAAATTATTCTGAATGATAAAAAATTTGCGCAAAAAAAGAAGCGCTTTCACAAATATTTAATCAATTCATTTTAGTAAATAAAGTACGGTAGCGCTTTTCTTGTTTAAAAAGGCCTACTCAGAGAATAGATGTGAGAAAATTTCTCATGAGATCCGAAAAATTTCGCTTTTTATTGTTGTTTCTTTGGAAGGGTTTCTATAAAATTATCTCTCATATGTATGCTCATCCTGGAAATGTTTAACTAAGCATATTCAGAATGTTAAAAAACTATGAAACATCAATCTTAACAAATCAGGATAAAACATGATTAATGCTACTATTAAGCGATTAGCTACATTCGCTTTAGTGATGATTATGATGGTGGGTTTTGCAAATACAACATTTGCTCAGAACACACTTTACGGCGAAAACATCATTCTAGACGGTGATTTTTCTGCTGATACCTTATCTAGCAATTGGGCAACTGACATTAACAGTGGAGCAACTGCTACTATTGGAGTCACTAATAATGAGCTTTCGATTACGGATATTGTACCAGCCGGAAACCAATGGAATGTGCAAGCTATTCAGATCTTAAGTGCAGATCAGATCAGCGCTCTAGGCAATGCCGGGACAATAGAACTTACCTTTGATGCGCGCACAACTGCGGACACAAAAACTTTTCACGTTTTCTTAGGTGAAAACGGAGGAACTTGGGCAAGGTACTGGCAATCTCCTGGAGATGGGGATGTAACTGTAACTAATAGCATGGAAACTTACACCCTGGTTGCTGATGTGGATGAAACTTGGGAAAACATGAAATTTGGTTTTGAAGTTGCAACCGATACTTCCAGTTTATTTATAGACAACATTGTAGTTCGCAGTGTAAATGACAACATTCTTTTTGATGGTGGATTCGCAGGCGATACCCTAAGTTCAAATTGGGGAACAGTAACTACTGACGGTGCTGCTGCAACTTTCTCTAACACAGATGGCCAGCTAGCTATTACTGATATTACAAGTACAGGAACTACGTTCCATATTCAGGCTTTCCAGGAATTTACACAGGATCAAATTGATTCGGTGTATGCCGGGCCATATGAAATCTTCTTTGACGCTCGTGCTGAAGCAACAAAATCATTCACAGTGTATTTTGGTGAGAACGTACCAGGTGGTGGATGGACAAACTTTGGTGGAACTATCGAAGTAGGTACTGAAATGCAAACCTACTCTATGCAAGCAAATGCAACTGGTAACTTCCCAATGATGAAGTTTGGTTTTGAAGTTGGTTCAGATGCTTCAAGCGTATACTTCGACAATGTAATTGTTAGAAGAGTTCGTGAAATTAAACCAGAAGCTCCTACCTTCGGTCTTGCTACCGAAAATGGTGTAGTAACTATTTCAGCTGATGATCAATCAGATGCAGCTATGTTCGAAGTATTCTTTAGTGATACTGCGTTTACTACCACTGATGGTGGAGTTAACGTAGGTACTATTGATCCTGCGAATGGTCTTACTCTAGATCACTCTACATTAGCGCCTCACCCAACATTAGTTGATGACTTTACCGCATACTATGGTGTGGTAGCTGTTACAGGTTCAGGAACTGAAAGTGACCTTGTAGTTAGCTCTATCGAAACTAGTATGGGCGTTCAGCCAAATTACATTTCTGAAATTAGCGCTGATGATGCAGATGCAATCTTTACTGCAGTTGATACCGAGACTTTCCCAGATGCAGCTACTATTGCTAGTTACTTCCCTGAAGGTTACCAGCCTTTTACAATAAACAGTGAAAATCGTTCTATCGAGAACGGTACTGGTGGTGACGGTGATGCAGATATTTCTGGTCAAATGTGGGTCGGTTTCGAAACTGGTTCAGGAGCTGATTTCATGATCATTTATGCAGAAATTATGGATGATATTTTAGTACCTGCACCTTTAGCTAGTGGTGGTAACGGTGCCTGGAACTTTGATAGCTGGGAAATGGGCATTGGTGCCTATGCTCCTGAGTCATTCATTAGAGGATCTGACCATGATGCTTTTGAGATTGGTGATGAGCCTGATTACCAGTTCCGTGCTGGATTCTTCTCTGATGCTGCTCCATTTATTAGTGCATGGGATGGCGGTGCCGGTTCTTATGATCAATTAGTACCAAACTCAGCTACACTTGGTGATAGTTCTCAGGCAGGTATGTATCGACTACTTACTATTGTTAGTACTATTCAATTCAGTACTGTAAACACTACGTCAGTAAACTTCGATTTCCCAACAGGTACCGGAGTAACTACTGTACCATTCCAGTTTGCACTGAATGATAACGATGCTACTTCTCGAGATACTCAAATCTCCTGGTCTCCACTTGCTGGTCAGGATGACTGGTGGAATACTCCATCAAGATGGGTAACTGTTGCAATGACAGGTTTGGACGCTTCATTTACAGTTTCAAATGAAGAAGATCCTGATGCAGAAAGCCCATATGCTTTCTCATTGGAGCAAAACTATCCTAACCCATTCAACCCAAGCACAAACATTGAGTTCACATTAGCATCTGCGTCTAATGTTACTCTTGAAGTGTATAACATGCTTGGTCAAAAAGTAGCTACGCTACTTGATGGCGAAAGATTAAGTGCTGGAAGTCATCAGCAATTATTCAATGCTGCAAATCTTTCTTCTGGAATGTACTTATACAGATTAAGTACTGAGAGCTTCTCTCAATCTAGAAAAATGATGCTTATTAAATAATAGGCAGTATTCAATGTTAGGCGGGCACCATTATAGTGCCCGCTCTTTTTTTAAAACAAAAACTAAAGACTATTACGTCTATGAAACGCTTCACTCTTCTTCTTTTTGCGTTATTAATGACAAGCGCTCCCCTTCTGGCGCAAAGTAAAGGTAAGATAGCCGGAACAGTTATAGATGAATTTGGAGAACCACTTATTGGTGTTCAGGTATTTATCGATGGTACTACAAAAGGGGTATTAACTGATATTGATGGTAAGTATTCCATTGTGAATATGGATCCGGGTAAATATGTCGTTGTTTTCAGCTATATAGGTTTTGCAACAACAAGAGTACAGGAGGTGGAAGTAATCCTGGGGTTAACCACCGAAGTTGACGTAACCATGAATGAAGAGGTTATAGAAGGTCAGGAAGTAATTGTAACCGCTGAACGACCTATTGTAGAAAAAGACAGGACTACTACTACTGCTTACATAAGCTCCGAGCAGCTTGAAGCGCTTCCGATTGTAAATTTGAGTGAAGCTATTAATCAGCAAGCCGGGGTAGTTGACGGTCACTTTAGAGGGGGAAGAATTGGTGAAGTTTCGTATTTGGTAAATGGGGTGCCAATTAACAACGCATTTAGTAACGGAGCTTCTTTTGATGTGGAACAAAATATGGTTTCCAGTCTGGAAGTAATTAGTGGGGTATTTAATGCAGAATATGGACAAGCTCTTAGTGGGGTAGTTAATATTGTAACTAAAGGAGTAGGTTCCGAATGGACAGGAAATTTTCTTGGCTATGCAGGCACTATTGTAAGTGATAGAGAGCTTGAGTTTGTAACAAGAAATACCTCTCAAACTAGTTTCCTGGGGGTTAGTGATTTTTCAAATGAAACCTTTTCATATACAGAGGCTTCCTCAACATTCGAAGAACGTGATATGCAGGTTTCTCTAGGTGGTCCGATCATTAAAGATAAGCTTGGTATTCAGGCTACTCTTAGATATGTAAATAATCCCGGTCATTTGATTGGAAGAGATTTATACCGACCAAGCGATTTACAATCTGGTGTTTCGGGTAGTGGAGATCCTAGTACCTGGCTGATCAATGCTTCAGGAACTGGTGATTTTTACGAGATGAATAACCAGGAAAGAATTTCAATGAATGCATCGGTGGTGTATGAGTTTAACAGCCGATTAAAATTAGATTACAACCTGTTTTATCAAACTGGAGATGGTAGAAATTACAATCAGGCATATAAGTACAATCCATTCGGTACTAATAAATACTATTTCCAAAACCAGACTCACATTTTAGGTCTGAGATACACGATGGGGGATAATTCTTTTGCAAACGTTTCTTACAGCTTCTTGAATGATAGAGATGATAATTATCTGTATGATGACGTTGATGCTTCAGGAATATTAGATTCAAGATATGTTGCTCCTGAACTTTCTACTCAGCAGGGTCAGGATGCCTTCAACATGGGTGGAAATGATCTGTTTTCGAGCAGAGGAATTACTCAATCTCATACTATCGTTGCAGATTACACCTCACAAGTAAATAATATTGTACTATGGAAAACAGGGGTTTCTGCAAGGTTCCACAGTCTCGAAAATGAATCATTTGGTATTCTAGTTTTACCTGATGAAACAGCATTTAGGGGAGACAACCAGCTAGACAACAATTTATTAGATGTTAATCCTTGGGAAGGAGCCGGATATTCTCAGGTAAAACTTGAATTCGACAACCTAATCGTAAATGCCGGACTTAGATTCGATTATTTTGAGCCTGATTTCGTGGTTCCAATTGATGTAGCTCAGGCAAGCGAAGAAATGATTCCAGATCCAAGCAGCCCTGGTGATTCGTTATTCAACCGTACAGACGCTGACCCTACTTTCCAGTTAAGCCCAAGATTAGGAGTAGCTTTTCCAATTTCTGAAACAGGTGTAATGAGATTCTCTGCTGGGTTATTTTTCCAAACCCCTCAGTTGAGCTTATTATACTCTAACAACGAGTTTGACAGAAACCCAGGGGCTGCCACCTTCTCTTATGGTAACGCAAACCTTGAGCCAGAGCGTACTCTTCAATTTGAGGTCGGTCTTCAACAAGGTCTTACTGAAACCTTAGGATTAGACTTAACTGTATTCTCAAAAGATATTCGTAAGCTGGCTGGTAACGAAGTAGTGAGAAGTGCGGTAGGTATTCCGGTGAGTCGTCTGGAGAATATTGATTATGGTACGGTAAAAGGGGTGACTCTTTCACTATACCAACGTGGAAATCTTCCAGTAACCTGGACTTTTGACTATACTCTGCAATTCGCCAGTGGATCAGCATCTGATCCTAATGAGCGATTTAATCGATTTGTAAATGGAGCCGATGATATCATTAGCATCAATCGACTAAACTGGGACAGAAGGCATGTACTTAATAACTCAATTACATGGGTAAGTAAATTTGGTCTTACTATTTCCTCAATAAACAGTCTTCAAACAGGAAATCCTTATACCTCAATTCGTGACTTCCTACAGTCGAATGTTCCAAATAATGAAAATGCACCAACATGGTTCAACTCAGACATGCGAGTGTATTACAAGCCACCAGTAGTTTCTCATGATATTGAACTCTTCCTTCAGGTAGATAATGTATTCGATACTAATCCACACTTTGGTATTTATACGGATACTGGTTTGGCAGATGAATCCACTGCGTTAGCAAGAAGACTTGCTGGTGGAGGACAACCCGGTGGTCTTAATACTTATGAGGAGTGGTATTTGGATGAGTCCAGAAGAGGTGCTCCCCGATCCGTTAAACTTGGCTTAAGCTATAATTTCTAAAAGTATCTAAGAATGTTAAATAGAATAGTTAAAAGATCATTTTTTGTACTTATCGTACTATTGTCTTGGTCAAGTGCCGAGGCTCAACAAACTATTCCTGATTCAGCAGATGGTGTTGTATACAGGGGTGATTTTGAAAGTGTAGCTCGCGGGGTTATTGATGGTAACCTTATCGAAACCAACTTTAGGAATCATGGTGAACTTTCTCGATGGAATGACCTTCCATGGGGGGTCTGGCCGAGAGGTGTAGGTGGTCGGCATATTGATGGAGTTGGTGTGGTAGTATCTGCTTATGTAGATGCACTGTATTCCGACAGAGTAGATAATGTTCAGGAGTATATCGACTTCTTTGGTTCTGGCTTTGGAGCAGATACGACACTTAATCCGGTGAGCATTAATTATCGACAAGCCGGAGCAAGGATTAGCCCTTACAGTGGCGATCTTTGGGGTTGGTTGCCGTTACCTGGTTTCAATAATCCATTGAGAATTGACCCGGTAACACTGGGAGCTGCTCCTGTACCTGCTTTATCCAATGACATGACTTCCTGGCCTTCATTTTGGCCGGATAGGTTGGGTGAGGATGATCCGGGTTGGCCAGGAACCTGGAATGGTAGAGATGGAAGGTTCGCTAGTGCTGATTTGGAATCCTACTATGTAATGGATGACTTTTCAGATCTTGAATATGCAGCCAATATCGAAACTACAGGTCCTCATAGCGCATTAGGAGTTTACTTTCCAAGTCCTAATGAAGATCCAACTATGGGTGGTTTAGGGCTTCAGACACAAATTCGATTATTCCAATGGGCAAATATCCTCGCAGAGGATACCATGTTCATCATCTATCGAGTGACCAACAAAAGTGAAAATGATCAAACTCGTTTATTTTTCTCCCAGATTGTTGATTATGGCTTAGGGGTAGAAGAGGATGATGATAATGCCAATTATGATCCATTTCTGGATTTGGTATTTGGTTGGGATTCTGATGGTATTGGAGAACCTACTCAAGCAGGGGATTCACCATATGAAACTGGTTATACCGGTTTTGCTTTCCTGGAGTCACCTGCAAATGACGTAAATGCAATTGATGATGATTTGGATGGTATTACAGATGAATCAAGATTCGATGAGAATTACTTGTTATTCACAACATTAAGTGAGATTACTACCTATGCATCTGGTCAGTATGACGTAGCGCAGTTTGAGGTATTTCACGGTGAGCCTGTTGAGGATCGACCTGCTGCTGATGCAGAGCGTTGGTTTACAACCGATGAAAATCTGGATTGGGTTGGTTTTAATGATGCCAATGATAACGGAGTATTTGATTCCGGTGAAACATTGAACAATGATGTGGGCCGAGATGGTTTAGGTCCTTTTGAACTTGAGTACCCTGGTCCTGATGAAGGAGAAGGAGATGGACTTCCTACAAATGGTGAGCCGAACTACAACGAACTTGATGTTGATGAATCAGATCAGATTGGTTTAACTGGTTTCGATTTGAACACACGTCCATTTTACGAAAGTGGAGATAACTTGAGAGATGACACCTGGTTATTTGAACGAATAGCATTAACCCTATTCTCAAATCCGGATTACGTAGAACCTTCAACAGTAGTAGCTGATGAGCCGTTTATCCTGTTTACATCAGGTGAGGTTGAGTTGTTTTCTGAAAACGACCCAACAGCAAAGTCTACTGACTTCTTCTCAACAGCCTGGATCTTTGGTAGCGATGAAGATGACTTCTTCAAAAACCGAAGAACGGTTCAGAATATTTATAACTCTGACTACAACTTCGCTCAGCCACCTATTACCCCGACATTATCAGCAGTAGCTGGAGACAATCAGGTCCTGCTATCTTGGGATACTCTTTCCATTAGAAGTTTCGACAGGTTCTTACAGGATTTCGATTTCGAGGGCTACCGACTATATAAAGGAACGGATAACCTATTAAGTGATGCGAGAACTATTACAGATGTAAATGGTACTCCTACATTTTACGAGCCAATAGCTCAATGGGATTTAGACAATGAGTTTTCTGGAAACATCACGGTACTTGAAGGTGAAGCAGTATATAACCTTGGAGACAATACCGGGCTTCAGTTTTTCTATGTAGATAATGACGTTACTAACGGGAAAATATACTACTACGCAATTGTAGCTTACGACCGCGGAATCCCATCTGCGGGAGGCGATGACCCCGGTATCGATCCTCAGGAAAATACTTTTAGAATTGCATTAAACGCTGCTGGATCGGTTACCGGTACGTCTTCAAATGCGGCTATTGTGATTCCAACTACACTACCTGCAGGGTATGTTCAGGGAGGATCTACGGTAGATCTTAGTAGTGTAACTACAGGTACGGCAACCGGGTTTGCTTCAGTAGATATTATCATCGACTCAGAGGTAAATGATGATAATGCATACGAAGTAACCTTTGGCGCTACTGATTCAGATCTTGGGGTATACCGGGAAACAAGTACCTATAGTGTAAGGGAGCTAACAGAAGGTGTAGATGTGATAAGCGCCAGTGATTACTCTTCCGCTTCAAGTATCGTTGATGGCTTTATCATCAATTTCTCAAATGATACTCCAGGAGATATCATTGAAAACAGAACGGGATGGATCTCAAATGAAGGCCAGGAAAATGAACTATTTGGTCTTGATCCTTCTGAATTAGATGGTTTAAGTACGGATTGGCAACTTTCCATTGCTCCGGATGATGATCTTGTTACGGTTAATTTTGTTCGTACCGATCATGATTATGAGTTGCTATTTGTAGATCCGGCTGATAGTACTTATCGACCTCCGCTTTTATTCGGACAAGGTTTTACACGTGTTGATCTACCTGTATTTGCAAGAAATGTGACTACCGGTGACCAAGCTGATCTCTTCTTTAGAGATAATGATGGAACAGGTACGATATCAGGAGGAGATGTTCTGTTTATTTCAGAAGCAGATTCATTAAATCGTCAAATCTACAGGTTTACAATAAGCGTCTTTGCAGATGGAGAGGGCACACCTCCTTCGCCAGGTGATAAAATCAGAGTATCGACTACCCGCCAATTCGGACCTGATGATACATTCAGATTCGGAGTCACCAGTGGTACCGTAGACAATGATCTTGCCAGCCAGGAACTGGATGATATCTTTGTTGCACCAAACCCATATTTAGGAGCTGCATCCTGGGAAAGAGGAAGTAGTTCAATCGGTAGGGGTGAGAGGAAAATTGAATTCTTCAACCTGCCAAGGTTATGTACCATCAGGATTTTCAACATCCGTGGGGAGTTGATAAGAACCATAGAGCACAGTGGGGCTTTAAATGATGGTTCAGCTTCCTGGGATCTTAAATCCAACGATAGCGAAGATGTTGCCTATGGCATTTATTTCTACCATGTAGAAGCACCGGGAGTTGGTGAATTCACCGATAAATTTGCAATTGTGAAATAAGAGCGAGCCAAACAATGAAAAAAATGAATAAAAAACTTTTTCTTACTCAACTAGTTCTAGTGCTTGCTTTTTCACAAGTGAGTGCACAATCAACAAATGGTAGTAGGGTTGGTACAACAGCGGCACAATTCCTGACACTCGGGGTTGGCGCCAAAGGAGCCGCCCTTGGAAATGCAAATTCGGTATATGTATCAGGAGCTGAAGCCTTATTCTGGAACCCTGCAGGTATTGCAGCACCCAATGATGGAGATACCTACAATTCAGGGTTCTTTAGTGTTAATGAGTATTTCGTAGATGTAAATATTTACGGAGCAGGTCTTGTAATTCCTGTAGGTAAAGAGCCAGGAAAAAATGTAGGTCTTGGTTTAAACTACGTCGATTATGGGCGAATGCTTGTTCGCACGGTTGAAGATCAGGATGGAATAGGCTCCACTTTTGGGGCTTATGATTTAAGTCTTGGTGTTACCTATGCTCAAAACCTGACAGAGTCATTCCGGTTTGGTGGTACTGCAAAGTTTATCCAACAAAGAATTTACGATATGAGTGCAGAAGCCTTTGCTCTTGATCTTGGATTCCAGTTGGAGACCCAATACCTGAATGGAATTACGATTGGAGCATCAATAAGCAACTTTGGTAATAATATGCAGATGAGTGGTATTAATACGGAAGAGTTTATCGATCAGGATCCAAATAGCGAAGGTAATAATGATGCAATCGTTGGGAATGTTAAGCTTGATGAATGGGAACTTCCTTTATCATTCAAGTTTGGGGTGATGGTTCCTGCAATTAAAAGAGAAAACCTCGAATTCAAATTAATGAGTGAGGTACAGCAAACTAACGATAACTTCCTAAACCTCGACTCGGGAACAGAGCTTAGTTACCTGTCTAATACGGTTAAATTTCATGTTAGAGGTGGTTACAGAGACCTCTTCCTTGGAGACGATGTGGATTCCCACATCACCTACGGAGCTGGGTTTACTCTAAAAACTTCAAGCGGATTGGCAATTGGGGTTGACTTTGCACAGGTACCTTTCGAATATTTAGGCAACACAACAATAGTAGACCTTAAAATCTATTACTAAATGACAGACTTATTTAAGTCGAATAAAGGCTGCTTCACTTGGAGGCAGCCTTTGTTATTTGCCCTAATCCTTATACTCTTTATCGGTTGCAAAGAGGAGCCCGTACACAGGGATTATGAAGTTCTCTTCGAAGTAAATGGAATTGAACGAACCGTTTTCGATTTCGAAAGCAATTATGTAGAACATCTCATAAAGACGGGTAGAAACGATACAAGAAGAGAGAGGTATGATTTTCTGAATCAGATGATTGATAATCTTGTGTTAGGTGATGCAGCTGAAGCAAGAGGATTGCTGGATCATCCCACGTATCTGGGAGCATTGTATTTCCAGGAAAGAAAATCGATGATGGACTTTTACTTCGTCGATGAAATGGGAAAACTCATAGACCCTCCTACCGATGAAGAAGTACGTCTGGCTTACGCCAAAAAGCAGCGTAAAGTATTTGTCCGTCAACTCTTTTCTCTTCAAGAAGAAGAACTGTTAGAATCGTACGACAGGTTAAGAAACGGGGAGGATTTTATTGATGTAGCCAATGATTTTTTTGAAACAGAAGAATACGATGAGAATGCAGGCTACCTTGGGCCGATAAGTTATTTTGGAGTAGATGATGCTTTTGCGGAGGCTGCTTTTTCAACGAACCAGGGAGAATTTACTGCTCCTGTTCGGTCCCGTTTTGGTTTTCACATCATTTATGTCGAATACATCGAATTCCCTGCTATGCTGGCTGAAGATGACTACCAATATCGAAAGCCGGGTATATCAAGTCAGGTTAAATTGAGGAAACAACAAATCGTTTCAAATGATTATGTAAGAGATTTGATGGGGAGTCTTTCGGTGGAACCTGATGCTGAAAACCTGTCGGCATTACGGGAAGTGATTCTTCAGTTGGATGGAGATGAAATTGCGAATACTACTTCGACTAATGAGAATCAGCCAGATCGATGGACCGATCAAAGGTTAGAAGAACTGGAAGCTTCATTTGATAATGAAACCATATTGGCTACTTATGTATTTGGTGGTGAACGAGCGGATTTTACCTTCGAGGATTATTTGAACTGGCTTCCATATTTGCCTTTTATTGAGTCAAAAAATCGGACCGGTGCTTCCGTAGGAAGGGGAATGAGAAATGAAGTGCTTTTTAAAATTGCTGAGCGAGAAGGTTACAAGGAGGATGACAGAGTAATAGGTAAGGTAAAAGAACGTGGATATGATATCCTTTCCGATTTGTACCAATACGAACTTACTTTAGAGGCGCTGACCGATACCTCCACAATTACAGTTCCAAATACATTCAGAGATCGGTTGATAAATAACAGGCATCTGCTGCTCAAAGCCGGATATTGGAAAATATATGCTGAGGATCTTTCCGAAGCAGAAAGAATAAAAGCGGATATTCAAAACGGTGAGTTACCAATCAGTTACGATACCTATGAAGAAGTGGACTATCAAACTATTGATCCTTCAAATAAGGACTTTGATTTAGTCCAGAAGAGTTTAATTAAACAACCCATACTGGCCTTTTCAGCGACGGATGGATGGATGGTACTAAACGTTACTGACAGGGAAGTGACAGAGGTAAGTAATACTACTGCAGTTGCTGATATCGAAACAAGATTCAAAGTGTACAGCACGATAAACGGAGAAATAGAGGAGTTAAGAGAAGCGGCTGTAATTAAAGTGGACACCCTTCTCTTCGACAATATCTACGAGGTATGGAATAGAGAGAAAGAATCCTCTTAAAGAGGCTAATCTGGTTACTTCGTCTCTAAGCTATAGCGCTCTCTTTCAGTGTCATCCTCAATCTGTCTGCCGACAGGCAGGTTTGTTTAGGATCTGTAAAGTATGATTATTCGTTGATATATCGATCGCTTAGTCAACGTTTGGTTCCTGTACAGATCCTGGGTTTTTGCCTGGAATGACGGAAAGGAGGGTGTAAGATGAAAGAGACAGGTATTATTAGCAGTCGAGTCTGTTAGCCTTGCTCCGAAGAATCAATAGAAGCCAATAAATCTTCAGCTTCTTTGATCAAGTCTTCGGCCTTTTCTTTGGCATCAGATACTACTTTTTCACCTTTCTCCTTAGCTTCAGAAATGAGTTTTTGCTTCTCTTTTCTTAGCTCTGATATCAGGTCAACCAATTCATCTCTGTAATTGCTTAACCGGTAAGAAAGACGGTCTCTTGTATTCTTTCCTGTATCGGGAGCATATAATAAAGCCAATACAGTTCCGGTTAATGCACCCGTCAATAATCCTGCTAAAAAATTTCCTGATTTACTCATGACATTATTGTTTAATTAATTACCCAACAATAGGTAAAACCATTCTCAATTACCATTTTTATAAAGTTAGAAAATATTATGTAGTTGCTATCTGAACTACTTTTTCTCTTCTCCTAAAGAGTTTTCTGAACCATATAATAACCTGCTTAAAGCCGACAGAGATTGCCGGGGTAATAAACAGCGTAAAGATTACTCCAAAGGATAAGCCTCCAATTACAGTTTTCGCAAGAGGAGACCAGATTTCAGCTCCAGCACCTAATTCTAGTGAAAGAGGAATCATAGAGCAGACTGTAGTAATGGCAGTTAGAAGAATTGGTCTCATTCGTCGAGTACATGCTTCTAAAATAGCCTCCATAAAATCGGAACCAGGGGTTAAATCAAATGTTCTTCCTTTTGTATAGAGATGCATATAGTCGACGAGTACAATTCCATTGTTTACTATAATCCCGACCAGCATAAAGAGTCCGATTTGCGCGGTTTGACTAAGGGTTTCACCAATAAAAAACAGGAACATTAGTGCTCCAAACATGGCCATAAAGATGCATAGCCAGATCACAAATGGATCCCTGAAATTTTCGAATAGTGATGCCATAATCATAAACATCAAAACTATAGCAGCTAATCCGGCGAACAGGAAGTCACTGAAATCAGATTGGAAAAAGCTGGTAGCTCCGGTAAAGTCGTAACGGTAACCATCCGGAAGCACTACTTCATTCTCAAGGAAATCTATTATGAGAGGTCTGTACTCAGAAGCACTTCCAGTTACCTGAATGTTTACATCGAGTAGTATTTCACGATTTCTTTTACTGAATCCATCCACACCTTGTACTTGTTCAAAATTTCCAACAGCCATCACAGGAATTCGCTGATCCTCGAATTGAGCCAATTCCAGATCAAAAAGGTCGTCACGCGATGTCAATGCATCTTTTGATGTTCTTACTTCAATTGGGATTTCCCTTCCTTCGGTTCTGTAGAATCCTGCCTGGTTACCTAATGTTTGGGTTCGCAAGGCATTGGCAATTTGAAGGGTAGTGGTATTTAATTTGTTGATGCGTTCCCTATCCAGCATGAATTGTAATTCCGGGGTAGGATCAGTTCTTCCATTATCTACCGAAACTACGGTTGGATCTTCTAAAAGCCTGTTTTCAATTTTCGAAGAAATATCAGTTAATACGGAGATGTCCGGGCCTACAAGCGTTAAGCGAATAGAGTTATTACCCCCACGGAAGCCACGGCCTCCAAAACTGTTTCCTCCCTCAACCGATACATTTACTCTTGTTCCTGGGGAAGTGAGCTGCTGCCTAAGCTTAGCGGCATACTCTATGGTTGAGATTTCGCGGTCGTCTACAGAAACTAGTGCAAGGCTAAAACGCCCGGTATTACTTTGAGCTACCCAACGACTTCGGCCAATTGAAGATACTATGGTTTCAATTTCAGCATCTGTCTTCATTGAATCATAAAAGGCATTCATAACCTGATACGTGTTCTGAAGTTTGCTGCCTTCAGGGAGTCGAACGCTGATATCTATCTCCCCTGAATCAGTTTCCGGGAAACCTTCTTTTTCGATGGTATTGAATAAGTAAAATGTGCCGACCACAATTACTGCTAATAAAGCGGTTGGTAACCATTTGTTATGGAGGAACCAGTTTAGAACTTTTGAGTATCCTTTTTCCATTTTGGAAATGGCTTTAAACATGAAGTTTCTTCTGTTAAACTGATTACCGTCTAATAACAGCACTGACAGGACAGGAACTATAACAACCGAAGAGATGAAGGACATCCCGATAGCAAAACAGATTGTAAGTGCGAAGTCGCGGAGTAGATCTGCCTGAAAACCAGTCATCATGATAATAGGAATGAATACTCCCAGGGTAGTTAAGGTAGAACCTAATAGGGCACCAATTACCTCATTAGTACCTGTTAGTGCTGCCTGATACCTAGAGAAGCCTTCTTCGAGTTTTCGTGCAATACTTTCCGTAACAACAATCGCATTGTCTACCAATAGACCGATAGCAAGGGCTAACGCTGATATGGTAAGGGTGTTCAAGGTGAGGTCAGTAGCGTACATTGCTGCGAAACTTGCTGCAATAGAGACTGGGATAGTCACTGCTACAATAGCTGAAATACGCCATCCTCCCATAAATATTACAATTACCAATATCACTACAAAAAGAGCGATTAAAGCGGACTGAGATAAATTACTGATAGACTCATCAATCACCCTGCCCTGATCTGAAAGTATCCGTAGTTCCGTGCCCGGAGGAAGAATTTCATTTATCTCAGGTACAATAGCCTTTACTGCATTTACGACATCCAGCGTATTTGCATCGGAATTTTTTTGAACCTCTACAGATACACTATTTCGTCCATTAACCCTTACGAAATTTGTTACCTCCGTAAAACCATCAGAAACCGTAGCAACATCCTTTACCCGGACCGGAATACCATCCTCAGTAACCGTAACAATAGTATTAGCGATCTCTTCAACACTATTATACATGGATTGTGCACGTACACTATAGCTGATATTCTGAGCTACTACATTCCCCACAGGTAGCTGAGCATTGTTATCTCGAATGGCACTTTCGATATCATCAGGAACCAGCTTATGCTGAGCCAATTGCATAGGGGTAACATCTACATAAATTCGTCGTTCCAGCCCTCCTTGAGTTTCAGCAGAAGCTAAGCCAACAATACGCTCTAAACGAGGCTCTACAAGATCAATAGCAAGATTCCGTAGCTCATCCAGGCCTTTGATATCTGAATTGATGCTCAATTGCATAATAGGTTGGTTATCAGGATCGAACTGGAATACTACCGGTTCTCGCGCTTGTTCAGGAATCTGATCCCGTATTTGATCGATAGCCTTCTGAACCTTTAGTTCGGTTTTTCGGATGTTCGTCCCTTCATAGAGCCTCATGATAATAAAGGCGCTACCCCTGCTAATTCGGGCTTCTAAAGACTCAATTCCTTCAATTCCCGAAAGAGCACCTTCAATAGGCTCTACCAAAATCCGGTTTATGTCTTCCGGAGCTACATTCGTGTAGCCAGTAGATACCGCGAGTATTGGAATATTATATTCCGGATTGAGTGTTACTCTTAAATTGGTAAGTGAGAAAATCCCAAAGCCAACCGTGATGATTGTAACCATAATCACAGTTATTGGGCGCTTGAGGATACCTCCGGTTAGGTTGAATTTTTTCATACTGGCTCCGTTTCAGCTAGGGGGTCAACTTTGTGTACAGCATCAAAGCCAAGGCTTGATACTGCTTTGTTAATTACATTGTAGATACAGGGAACTACAAAAAGCATGAGAATGGTGGACATACTTAATCCGCCAATTACTGTTCTGGCCATAGGGCTCCAAGTTTCAGATCCTTCTCCAAGCTCAAGTGCTAGTGGTACCATCGATAGAATGGTTGTGAAGGCTGTCATTAATATAGGGCGTAACCTTCGGGTAGCACCAGTTACAATGGCTTCTTTGCGATCTTTACCACGAGCTTGAAGAATTTTGATATAGTCAATCATTACAATCCCATTGTTCACTACAATACCGGAGAGTAATATCAATCCCACCATGGAGGTAACACTTATACTCGTTCCAGTTACCCAAAGAACAAGCAGTACCCCAGACAGTGCAAGCGGAATGGTAAAGAATATGATGAAAGGCTCAAGAAGGCTTTCAAATTGGGAAGCCATTACCATATAGGTAAGAATACCTGCGATCAGGAAAGCAATCATGAGGAAATTAAACGACTCTGCTTGCTCTTCTGCTGAGCCTGCAAGCTCATAACGATATCCATCCGGCCATTCTATAGTGTCCAGAATTTCTCTGGCTTGAGTAGATGCCGTTTTTAGATCAATGCCATCTAACTCCGTTCGGATTTCAGTAACCCTTTCCTGATTAATACGAGTTACATTTGTCGGACCACTGTAGCGTTCAATTCTGGCAAGATTTTTTAGAGGCATCCATTCCCCGGAAGAGGTCTGGATTTGAATATTCTCTAAGTCGTTAGATTGGGCTTTATCTCTTGGGTCCAGTTCAACAAGCACCTCAAATTCTACTCCCTGGTCTACAAAACTGGTTGCTACATTTCCTTTTACAGCATTACTCAATGCATTTGCAACCTGGTTAGTCGTAAGACCAACCAGCGAAATTCTTTCTCTATCCATAATAAGGCGTAATTCAGGCCTGCCTTCATCAGCAGTACTATAGGCACTTACAACACCATCCATTTCAATCAATCGCTCTTTGATTCCATCAGATAGGGCTTTTCTTTGCTCACCTTCATAACCAAAGAGCTGTACAATAAGCCCGTTCTCACCATCAGGGCTCAATGGGTCTTGTATGGTTTCCTGAATATCTACACCAGGTACAATGGTAACATCCTGTAGCAATTTGCTTACGATTTCAAACTGTGTTCGGTCTCGCTCAGCCTGTGGCACTAATTCCACTCTAACGATACCCTGATACCCTCCCGGACTATCCGCACCTTCAATCCCTTCTTTATCTCCATAATCAGAAACAACTAATCGAGCTTCCGGAACGGTTTGTTGAATTACGCTTTCAACTTGCTTGATGGAGCGTTCGAGTTCAAGCAGGCTTACACCCGGCTCTCTTGCTACCTGTAGATTGAATGCACTTTCATCAACTCTTGGGAAAAACTCTCCACCTAGTTGGTTGAAGAGGGGCATGGTGGCCACAAATAGGAATACAGCAGCCAGAATTACTCCCCAGCTTCTATCGATTACCTGGGTTAGTTTTCTGGAATACCAATTCTCGAGCCTTTCAAGCCTGGTTTTGAAGAAACGGAAAAATGCATTGTCAGCTTCAAAATTAACGGTTCCCTCTTTAAAAAACTGAGAGGTCATCATTGGAATTAATGTTAATGCCACCAACGAAGAAACAGTGAGGGAGAATGAAATAGTTAATGCGAGGTCACGGAATAAGAACCCTGCAATTCCGGGTACAAAAAGAATTGGAAGGAATACCACAAGAGTAGTTAGGGTAGATATTACTACCGGTACAGCTACCTCCTTTGCACCAAGGACTGCTGCTTCTTTTTTATCAGAGCCTTGCTCCCTGAAGCGGAAGATATTCTCCAAAACTACTACGGCATCATCAACAACCAATCCAACAGCCAGGGTAAGACCAGAAAGAGAAATTATATTTAAACTCAAATTCGCAAAGTCCATTACCGCGAATGTGGTAACAATAGAAACCGGGATTGAAATAGCAATAATAAGCGCTGATCGGCCACTTCGAAGGAAAACAAGTAGGATAAGTACTACTAATACTATTGCTTGTAACCCTGTTAAAAGAAGATTGTTGATTGAAAGGCGTATAAAGTCTGCTTTGTTGGTGAGTACATTTATCTCTACATCAGCAGGTAAGCTTCGCTTTATTTCCTCAAGACTTTCTATAACTGATTCCGCTGCAGTAACAACATTGGCATCGCTTTGTCTGTAGATGTTGAGGATCACTCCATCTTCTCCGTCTACATGAACATTGCCAATTGGCTGAGCAATACCATCTTCTACAGTAGCCACATCTTTAAGGAATAATGTTTGCCCATTTCGAACGGCAACAACAGTATTCGCAATCTGGTCTACATTTTTGAAGTCGCCAATAGTTCGTAATGAATACACGGTATTCCCTTCGATCAACTGCCCAGCAGGAACCTGGATATTTTCAGCATTCAATCGACTTGCAATGGTTGCGATATCAATATTATAGAATCGCATCTGTTCATTATCGATGGTGACATTTATTTGCCGCTCCAATCCTCCGGAAGTTTCTGCAGAAGCTATTCCATTTACCCGTTCGATCCGTTGCTCTAATACCTGCTTGGAGTAGGTTCTAAGTTCCCTTGAACTTCTGGCTCCAGATGTAACTGTTAAGACAACAATGGGCTCTTGGTTAGGATCATAACTAAATACCAAAGGTGTTTCGGCATCTCTTGGTATAGAGCGTTGAACGAATCCTAATTGTTTACGAACATCATTTTCGGCTTCATAAAGGTCAGTTCCCCAGTTAAAATTTAGTTTAACTACTGAAGCCCCTTGACTGGAAAGTGAACGTACCCTGCGGATTCCGCTAATGCTTCCAATCTGCTCTTCGATGGGACGAGTTACGAGTGCTTCAATATCCTCTGGTGCTACCCCTTCATAACTTGTATACACAGTAATGGTAGGGAAGGAAACGTCAGGGTAGAGGTTTAACCTGAGTTGTGAAACTCCAAAGATGCCAAATCCAATAAGGATAAGGCTCATCATTAAAAAAGTGATCGGCCGGTCTACAGCCAGTTTAGATAATCCACCCATGACTACTAATTATTACCAGCATTAGCAGTTCGTAGGCTATCCATGAAAGCACGGCGCTCTTCCTGGCTCATGTTCTGTATTCTTTCGCGCATTTTCTGACGGTCTTCTTCACTCATATTAGCAAATGCTGCTCCGCCAGCTCCTCCCGGACGATTGCCACCCTGCCTAGCACCAGTCTGACCCTGAGGGCGTTCACCTCCACCACGTTCCCAGCCTCCGCCTGCTCCTCCCGGAGTAGCGCTGGCTACTGTTTGCTGTGGATTAGAGAAATTAGAACCAGAAGCTACACGGATTCTTCCACCGTCTTGTAATGTCTGCTGACCGGTAACTACAAAACTTTCACCTGGTCTTAATCCTGCAACTACTTCAATGCGGTCGCCTTGTTCAATACCTAGTTGAAGTTCTCTAAGCTCGACAACACTATCACCTACTGATACAAATACAGAATACTTTCGATCAAGCTGAATAGTATTTGACTCTGGTTCGATTACCGTTTCTACTTTTTCGACAAGTGCACTTCTTGGTACAACTACTGCTCTTGGCTTATTTACAATGTCGATTACATTTTCAGTAAGTACTCCCGGATAAATAGATTCTCCTACCGAAGTAAGAGAGATAACTACTTCACCTAACCCGGTTGTGGCATCCAGTTGAGGACTTTTTCTAGAAACTACACCAGTAGCTGTTGCCTGCTCTTCGTTAGAAACACGAAGCACCACAGGTTGTCCTATTTTAATAAATCTCCAGTCTTGAACAGGAAGGAAAATTTGAGTTTCGTATCCCACCAGGTTGGCAACTTCAAATAATGCCTGGTTATTAGAAGCCAAATCTCCTTCTTCACCAGTTCTGGATACGATTACACCTCTGACAGGAGAGCGTACTTCGGTGAAATCGAAATTCTCCTGTGCCTGAGTCAATGAAGCGATTGCTGACTGATATTGAGCTATGGAGTTTCTATAAGCAGCAAAAGCTATATCGTATTCTGATTCACTTATTAATGCTTTCTCTACGAGCTGTTTTTGCCGTTCAAATTGAGAGCTATCTCTCTGCATGGCGATTTTACTCTGCTCCAATTGAGCCTGAGCCTGGTTTAATTGGTCTTTAAAAGTTACATCGTTGATTTTAGCAAGAAGCTGTCCCTGTCTTACAGTGTCTCCAAGGTCGACATAAAAACGAGTTATTCGGTTACTAACCTGTGGTGCTACAGTGATGACATCCTGAGCTTTTACCGTTCCAAAAGAGCGAACCTGGTCCGCAATGGGACTTAATGTTACAGCTTGAGTTTCTACACTAGTTACTCTTCCTCCAAATCCACCTGAAGCCCAGCCACCTGATGACCAGCCGCCTCTTGAATTATTTGATTGAGATTCATCAGAGCCTCCACACCCCAATAATAAAAGCGATATGATTGATACCGAAAAGAATAGTTTTTTCACGTTGTTAAAGTAGTTTATTGTTACAGAGGGTTAGACAACAAATTTCGGTAAATAGTTTGTGCGAGATGAGTTAAGGATGTAAAAAAACGAAATGTTAAGTTTACATTTCGAAATGAATTGGATGAAGGGTTTTTGTATTTTTGCGCGAATCTTGAACAATAATTACGCAGCGCATGAAATTTTTTATTGACACAGCTAACCTTGAAGAAATACAAGAAGCAAATGACTTGGGGGTTTTAGATGGTGTTACCACTAATCCAAGCTTATGTGCCAAGGTCGGTGTAAGAGATTTCGAAGGGCACATCAAGAAAATTTGTGATATCGTAGAAGGAGATGTTTCTGCGGAGGTAGTTTCTACAACCTATAACGAAATGGTAGAAGAGGGAAAGAAAATTGCCAAAATCGCAGATAATGTGGTTGTCAAGGTTCCTCTAATTAAAGATGGTATTATGGCAATTAAGACTTTCTCGGAAATGGGGATCAAAACTAATTGCACATTGTGTTTTTCTTCTACTCAAGCACTAATTGCCGCCAAAGCTGGTGCTACGTATATCTCTCCGTTTCTTGGCCGTCTTGATGATATCTCTTCAGATGGCATGCAATTAATTAGAGATATTGTTCAGATTTACCTCAACTATGGCTACCCAACTGAGGTTTTGGCAGCAAGTATTCGCCACCCAATGCATGTTGTTGAATGTGCTAAAGTTGGAGCAGATGTCGCAACTATGCCTCTTAATGTAATTCTTGGATTGTTGAAGCATCCATTAACAGATAATGGATTAGCACGTTTTCTAAAAGACTGGGAAGATCTTCAGGCTAGCTTTAGCTGATCTTTATATAGTCTATCTCAAGTTCAAAGGATTCCGCTTTTTTATCTCTTGAAATAAATCCTACCCGGATAACATCATTGGCTCGGTTTTTATTTAGGTATCTACCTGTGTAATCACCAAGTCGTGTCTCGTAAAATTCTCCAATCGGAATGCGTTTGGTTACCCACTCATCTTCGGTTGTTTCAAGAGGGTAGGAATAGTAAGGGAGCCAATACCGATAACTTTGCTCAAGCATCAAAGAAAAAGAGAGTCCTTTTAACCGATATTTGATTTCGACATACTCTACTTCTGAAACACTGAGTCGGATTCGGTTACTTCTTAATGAAGCAAAGCCACCGTTATTTGCAAAAGAAATGGTTCCCTGGAATACCATGGAGTTTTCGTCAAGAGTCGCTACACCTCTTGATAACCCACCCATAACTCCGTCATTAATTACTACCCAGTTATTACCATCCTTATTACTTCCGAAGTCATAAGAGGTATCAGTAACTCCTGTAGCATTAATAAGAAGGATTAGAAAAGGAAATTGAAAAAGAGAGAATAACACGGGTACTATAATTAGGCGTTACCAATTAGGTTTTGAGCAATAATGCTGCTGGAAAGAACTCCCGGTAATCCAGCTCCCGGATGAGTACCTGCTCCTACAAAATACAATCCATCCACATCTTCTGACTTATTATGAGGTCTGAACCAGGCCGACTGTGTTAAAATAGGTTCTACCGAAAAAGCAGATCCTTTGTATGAGTTCAACTCGTTTTGGAAATGAAGCGGATCGATATAATGCTCAGCTACCAGATTATCCTGGAGTCCTGGTAAATAATTTTCCTCAAGGAAATTCATGATAGCATCCCTGTACTTTGGAGCAAATTCTGTCCAGTCAGTACCGCTATCCAGATGAGGTACTGGTGATAATACATAGAAACCCTCATGGCCTTCTGGTGCAATACTTGAATCGGTAATGGTAGGCATGTGAAGGTATAGGGAGAAGTCATCCGCTACATTCTTTTTGTGAAAGATATCATCCAACAAGCCTTTATATCTTTTGCCAAGAATGATGTTATGGTGGGCAAGACCTGAATCCAGATATCTCTTTTTTGTTCCAAAATAAATTACAAAAAGAGACATACTATATTTGGTGCGCTCGATTTTGCTATCCGTATATTTTCTTCGATGGGTAGGATTAATCAGGTTTTTGTAGGTAAATGCTACATCTGCATTGGACACTACAACATCAGCATCAAGCTGCTCTCCATTTTTAAGGCGAACACCTACAGCTTTCCCGTTTTTTACCAGGATTTCTTCTACTTCGGCTTCAAGATGGAATTTCCCGCCTTGTTCAGTAATTAATTTTTCAAAAGCATGAACAATGGCTCCCGTTCCTCCCATCGCATAATGTACGCCCCATTCTCTTTCCAGGTAATGGATCATGGCGTAAATGGAAGTCGTATCGAATGGGTTACCGCCTACTAATAAAGGGTGGAATGAAAAACATTGTCGCAAAAACTCATCTTTGATGAATTGACTTACATATGAGTATACATTTTTATAGCTCTGAAGCTTGATCAAATCAGGAGCCACTTTTAACATATCAGTAAACTTCAGAAAAGGCTGATCAGCTAATTCTGTAAATCCTTTATCAAAAATAGCTTTAGTGGTACCCAGGAATTTTTCATAACCATCTGCATCCGAAAGGCTCCTCTTTTTGATTTCCTTGACCGTAAATTCATGATCATTATTGTAGTCGAAGCTTTTCCCGGTATGGTCAAAAATTCTATAAAAAGGGTCACAAGGAACAAACTCTACATAATCACTTCTTTTTTTACCGGCAGCTTCCCAAATGTCATCGAACATAAAAGGAGCTGTAATTACTGTAGGGCCTCCATCGAATTTGAAACCGTTTTGCTCATAAACATAAGCTCGGCCTCCTAGCTTATCTCTCTTTTCTAGGATAGTAACATTATGACCCGAGGAAAGCAGGCGCGATGCAGCACCTAATCCGCCAAAGCCACTACCAATAATAATGATGTCTTTTTTCATGGATGATAATCTTGATTCAGGCAGGTAACCCAAATTCAAGCCTTATCAATCCCGAAGCTTAAATATTGTCGACTTGCTTCACAAAACCTTTGTGTCCCAATCCTTCTAAGCGCTCTTTTGCTTCAAGGGCAATGGAAGGGTTATAGAAATCTCCAAAGTATACACGGTAATAGGTTTGTCCATCAACAATAACTTCTTCAACCCTGCTGCTTCTGATTTCTGCTGCTTTTTTCTCAGCGGAGGCGCGGTCATTATAGGATCCGAGTTGTACCGTATATTTTGCTGTTTTTAAGTTTTTGGGAATGGGATCATCACTATTCATGAGGTAAATGCGAACCCTTGCTGTACCCGGTCCAATCATATCTACTTTTTCAGCCGCTCCTTTCGAAAGATCTATAATTCGGTCTTTTGCGTAAGGCCCTCTGTCATTGATTCGAACCTGAACGGTTTTCCCGTTGTCCAGATTTTCAACCAGAACTTCGGTGTTGAATGGAAGAGTTCGGTGAGCTGCTGTGAGTCCATTCATATTATACTTTTCTCCATTTGCAGTATCTCGGCCATGAAAATCAGGTCCATACCAACTCGCCACTCCTGTTTCTATAGCGTTTATATCACCAGATGGAGCGTCAGGAGATGTCCTTGAAGAGGGCGTAGAGGTATTATTTGTAGCAGTTCGATTACTTACGCCACAAGCAGAAAAAATCAGTAATAGAGTAGCTATACCGAGAACTCGTTTATAAGAAGTCATTGATGTAGATGATAGATTCGCCGTTCGGTAAATATATTTTCAAAAAAAGAGAATGGAAACTATATGCCAGTAAAAAAGTATTCCAAACATTAATTCCTTAAAACTGAACGAGGATATTTCTACCTTAGCGCCAGTTTTAGGTTAGAAACTTTCTGGAAAACTGAAAGAGTCATTCCGCGGCGTAAGCCGGAATCCAGATCTAAGCAAGAAGCAAAACCCTGCTTGTAAAAGCTGAAACTAGATTCCCACCTTCGCGGGAATGACAGAAAGCAGGCAGAAGGATGTCTCTAGTTGTTTTTTCCTTAAATCTTACTTTTGAATAGCGCCTAAATTTTTGAAAAATGCCAATCACTTTTATTCTTATCGGTATTAATGTTCTCGTATTCATTGCGGTTTACCAGACGCCAAGGATTATGGAAGTAGGAATGTTTATTCCCTATAGGACGGTAAGAAATAATACCTGGTATGAGCTTATTACCTCAGGTTTTCTGCATGGTGGTTTAACTCATTTGCTATTCAATATGATTACTCTTTTGGTTTTCGGTCCGGTAATCGAGCATACTATTGGCCAGGAACATTTTCTCATCCTCTATTTTACGGGGTTATTAGCATCGTCGGTTCCCTCGCTAATCAAGCATAGAGATAATCCTGAGTATGCAACAATTGGTGCTTCCGGAGCAGTTGAAAGTGTGCTATTCGCTTATATAATTATGTATCCTTTCGAAAAATTAGTCTCAATATTATTGCCGATTCCAATTCCTGCTTTCGTTCTGGGGATACTCTTTATCGGTTACAGCATTTGGGCTAGTAAAAAAGAAGGAAAGATCAATCATGAGGCTCATATCGCGGGAGCTGCATGGGGCATCATTTATATGTTCGCCTTTGTTCCAAATACGATTGACCATTTTCTCACAATGATCGGAGCCTATTAGAAAAACTTTATCTTTGCGTTGTAAGTTGACCCACCCCTCAATCCCCTCCAAAGGAGGGGACGCTCGCTGTTAAATTTCTTACTCAATCAAAGACATTCCCCTCTTGGGAGGGGTTAGGGGTGGGTGAAATTGTCAAAGATTCACCCAAATCACAGTGGATCACCCTTTTTTGGATCGGAATTCTTTCATAAAACTCACGAGCGCTTCAACGCTTTCTCTTGGGCAGGCATTATAAATACTCGCTCGAATACCTCCAACGCTTCGGTGTCCTTTCAAGGCAACTAAATCGTTTGAAGTAGCTTCTTTTAGGAATTCAGCCTCAAGTTCTTCAGAAGAAAGCCGGAAGCATACATTCATATTTGAACGAGAGTTCAGTTCTGCGGTACCCGAATAGAAATCATCGGAATCAATTTCATTATAAATGAGAGATGCTTTTTCTTCATTGAATTGCTTGAAGTATTCCAGCCCGCCCTTATTTTCAATCCACTCGAGAACCAGGTTAACCATATAAATAGCAAAGGTTGGGGGAGTGTTGAACATAGCTCCATTTGCATGGGTATGATAACTTACCATGGTAGGGATATTGGTTTTGGTCGCAAGTTGGAGGAAGTCCTTTTTAATAATAGCGACGGTTACACCAGCAGGCCCAAGGTTTTTTTGAGCTCCGGAATAAATAACTCCATACTTCTGAACATCAATAGGGCGGGATAGAAAATCAGAAGAAGTGTCACAAACCAAAGGGACTCCATTAGTATTCGGTTCCGAATCGAACTGCGTTCCAAATATGGTATTATTTGAAGTAAAGTGAACATACTTAGATCCATCAGACAGGTTCAATTCTCCTTTGCCAGGAACTCTGTTAAAGTTAGAGTCTGCACTGGTAAAGGCTTCGTTTATACCACCAAATAGCTGTGCTTCTTTAATAGCCTTTTTACTCCATGCACCCGTATTGATATAATCTGCAGTTTCACCTTCACTTAAGAAATTAAAAGGAACACTAAAGAATTGAGTGCTGGCACCACCTTGAAGAAACATGATCTCAAAATCATCCCCAAGCCCTAAGATGGTAGAAAGGCGTTGCCTGGCTTGTGCGTCTATTTCGGTGTACTCAGGTCCGCGGTGGCTTTTCTCCATAATGGAAGTACCGGTTCCTTTGTAATCAACAAGTTCTTCTTGAGCTTTCTGCAATACCTCTAAGGGTAAAATGGCAGGGCCGGCGCTAAAATTATGTACTCTTTTCATGTATAGTGTAAGTGTGAGTGAAGATTAAAAAGTGTGAATAAGTAACCCTGACCTAAGTTTAGGTTCAAACCAGGTTGATTTTGGAGGCATCAATAAACCAGCATCTGAAACAGCCATTAACTCCTTGATACTGGTCGGATACATGCTTATACCTAGTTCTGCTTCTCTGGAATCAATTAGTCGTTCAAGTTCATCTGTACCTCTGATGCCCCCCACAAAGTGAATATTTTTGTCCTTGCGAGGATCAGTAATGCCCAACAATGGTTCCAATAAAAATTCTTGTAATCGAGCTACATCGAGATGATCAGCTACGGTATTTCTTTCCGTTTCAGGGAGGGTGATCCCGAACCAACTGCCATCTAAATATATCGACAGGCCCCCTTTTTTTGTTGGAACCGGATGCGCATTTTCTGTTATCGAAAAATTTTCAGCAAGTCGGGCTTTAAAATCAGAAGGTATCTTATAAATAATACGATTGTAAGCCAGGATATTCATTTCATGTTTCGGAAAAAGCACAGCTGGGAAGAAGTCATATTCTTGTTGCTTATTCGAGTCGGGATTTTTTTTCCTCATTATATGAGCAGCTCTAGATGCACTTGCACATCTATGGTGGCCATCGGCAACATAAAGAACGGGTACGTTCTGAAAAGCCTGGCTCAATCGTTCAGCATTTGATGCTTTCCAAATAGTGTGCTGAACACCATCATCGGCTGTAAAATCATACAAAGGCTCAGTTTCACACTCATCTTCAATGATCGAAGAAACATTACGTTCATCGTCATTAAAGGTGAACATAACGGGTTCAGGGTGAGCCTGCATAGTTAGCAGATGTTTGGTGCGGTCATCTTCCTTATCGGGACGTGTTAGCTCATGCTTTAAAATGATATTAGAGTCGTATTCATCGACGCTAACACACCCGAAAATTCCTGTTTGGGAACTGCCCTGCCACGAAAGTCTGTAAATGAACAAGGTGTTCTGATCTTCCTGGATCATCTTACCGGATGCTAAAAGATGCTCAAGGTTTTCCTTACCCTTTTGATACACCTCTTCAGAATAGATGTCAGTTTCTTCCGAAAGGTCTATTTCCGGCCGTATTACATGTAGAAAGCTGAGTGGATTACCCTTTGCCATAGAGCGTGCTTCGGCAGTGTTAATCACATCGTACGGTACAGAAGCGATATCAAAAATAAACTCAGAATCGGGGCGCCATGCTCTAAATGGCTTGACTGTGGCCATAGGGTAAATACATAAAATTTTTGTAAGCAGAAAAGGTAAAGAAAAAAGAACTTTGTTAAGTTTAAATCAGCTTAAAATTTAGGAACTAAACAGTAAATATTATGACAGCAGATAACATCAGTGCAGACCAACAAGATCAGCTATTGTTAATGATGTTGATTCAGCAGCACCAGCAAATTGGGATGATGGGGCTTGGTAAGATTAAAAATCCGGCAACGGATCAAATCGAGCGGGAACTGGCTTCCGCTAAATATGCAATTGATACATTGAACGCTCTCAAGAAATTCACGGCTGGAAATCTCCCAAAAGAACTAGAAGGTTACCTCGATCAAACGTTGACCAATCTGCGCTTAAACTACGCAGATGAAGCAAAAAAAGGAGATACAGACTCTTCCGCTTCCGAAAATAGTTCGGATGAGTAAACAAATAAAAGCGGCTGGAGGAGTGGTTTTTAGAGTTTCCGGGCAAAGCTCAGAAGCAAAAGTACTTCTGATTTATAGGAATGGGATTTGGGATTTACCTAAAGGAAAGCTCGAAAAGGGTGAGCATATCGAAATGTGTGCAGTAAGGGAGGTTGCAGAAGAAACAGGTACTCAATTACCGATGATAATCAGTGACCTTGGAACTACATACCACGAGTATATCGAGAAAGAAAAAGAGATTGGAAAAACTACCTATTGGTATAGCATGGTGTTTCCTAGATCTCAATCCCTAAAGCCCCAGTTAGAAGAAGGAATAGAGCAGATTGAGTGGGTGCCGTTATCAGAAGCTATTGAAAGGGTAGGGTATCAAAACCTGGTTCAGGTGCTTCAACGTTTTCAAAATGTGATGGAAACAAAAAAGGCGTGATATAAATACCACGCCTTTAATTCCTCACTGATTAAAATAAATCAGTTTTGAAGCCTGAATACAATTGGTAAACTGTACTGTACACGTACTGGACGACCACGCTGCATTCCCGGAGAGAATTTAGCTTGCTTTACTGCTTCAAGTGCTGCCTCATCGCAACCACCGCCGATACCACGAATAACTCGTGGGTTTTCAACTCTTCCTTGCTCGTTTACAATAAACTGAACAGTAACACGACCTTCGATGCCAGCTCTTCGAGCCATCTCAGGATACTTTACCTTTCTTTGTAGGTCAGCAAGTCCACCTTGTAACTGAGGCATAGTTTCAACAACTACGAAGAAATCTTCTTCTTCCTCGTCAGATGGTGGTGGTGGTGGTGGTAGGTCGAGAGGACCATCCAAATCTAATTCGGCATCAAGGTCCAGAATCTCATCCTCGATAATCTCATCGTTAGGTACTTCAACAGGTACCGGTGGACGAGGTGGAGGTGGGGGAGTTTCTATTTGCTTGGTTTGAATTACCTCTTCCATCACCACTTCCTCTTGTTCCTCAATGGGTGGCGGAGTTGGAGGTTCACTGTACAAATTGATCTTGACTAAGCCAATAATAAATAATAGTGCGACAATTAAACCCACCTGGAGCGTAATATTGTACGTTCTACGTAGATCTACTCCTGCCTTTTTTCTATCTGTAATCATAACCTATCCTTAATTCTCAATGATTTTTTTAGGGACTAAAAAAGAACGTGTTTTTTTGCTAAGTCCGCAAGTCATTTATTTAAATATTACTGTTCTGTAACGAAATTAATATCGATATCGTTTGTGGGCTTAATTTTGAAGTTTGAAGGTCACGGTCTGATGCATTCGGACCCTAACAAATTTTCCGTTTTGAATACCTGGAGTAAACTTCATTTTTTTGATAACACGGAGTACTTCTTTATCACAGCCGCCACCAATTCCTCTAATTATAGTTGGGTCTTCTACTTCTCCTTGTTCATTTACAATGAATTGAACAGTGACTCTTCCCTCAACGCCGATTTGCCGTGCCATATCAGGGTATTCGATTTCACTATATAATTTTTTGAGTCCACCTTTCATTTCTGGCATAAATTCAGGTAAAGGCTCAAATGTATCCTCCGGAGGTGTCGCCTCTGGCTCAGAAAAAGGAATGGGGTCATCAGGGGCGAAATCAAGAAATACAATCGGATCCGGTTCAATGGGGTCATCAGTTGGGACTTCTATGAATACGGAAGGCTTATGCGGAGCTGGCCTCTCAGGTTCTTTAGTTATTGGTACATCAACAACATCAAAAGGGTCTGGAGTAGGTGGTTCACATATTGTACATGGCTTTTCTATTACTTCAAATCGAATATTTGTTGCTGCAATTAGAAATAGAAGAGCACATATAATTCCTATTTGTGTAAATATAGTGTGGTAGGCACGCAAGTTTGCCCGTGGTTTCTTTTTGATCATAATGTGTAAGATTAGTTAGTACATAACTAATAAAGCAGAACTCAAGTAGCAGAGATATCACATGATCATGTCGGGGGAGCTAATCCTTGAAAAGCTGGCGAAAAAAGAAAGGAAGTATAAGAATGGCAAAACCGGATCCCAATCCATCGGCAATAAAATCATAGAGTTCGGGGCTACGATTGGTGGGGAGCATAAATTGCAGGAACTCGATCAAAAGGCCGAAAGAAAGTCCATAAACAAAAACCCAGAAGAGACTTGGGGTTTCTTTTTTCTTTAGTGCCCAAACAATCCCAAGCAAAAAGGTCCAGATTGCAAAGGCAAGAAAATGACCAATTTTGTCATAGTCCCAGATATTTATCTCGTAAAGCCGATCTGCTGGATATAAAGTACCTATGAATATTACTCCGGTTGCTAATAGAAGTAAAATGAAAGGTAGCTTTCTGTATTTGAGGATGATTGCTTTAATAATCTGGAGAATTAAATAAGATGAATAGGTTCCAAAGGTGTAGTAGATGTATTCGAATGGGTATCTGCTTTTTCCTTACCGTCTAAAAGTGCAAAACAGCAGGCAAGTTCCCGGTTTTTCTTTGAAAGCCAGAAACCAGCAACTTTCCCGGCTAGCACATCCCCAAAACCTGCCCGGGAAAATATTCGTGTATCATAACCTGTCATTAACACCTGTTGATTGTTTATAACTTGAGAAGGTAGTCCTTTTGAGAGAATCGTTGCATTCAATTTAGTAGAAAGAGAGGTGCCAAGTTCTAGTCGATTCTTTTCTTCCATCTCAAATCCCTCAGCCAGTTTTTTTAATTCTCCAGGGTGGGGAGTTAAAATCCAGTTTGCCCGTTCCGGCTTTTGAAGATCACTATGTTCAGAAAGTGCAAATAGGGCATCGGCATCAATAACCAAATCTCCTTCAAATTGAGAAAGCAGGGATTGAACAAAAGCGACGGTTTCCGGTGATCGGCCTAGTCCGGGACCAATTAGAAGTACTCCCGGTTTTTCCCGAAGGATTTCAAGTACAGAATCCAGATGTGAGGAATCAAAGAATACATCTTTATCATTTCCCAAAGGTCTTTTTATAATCTGAACCAGGCTCTTCTCATATACATCCAGTAACCCTTTTGGGGTGATTAAGACCACACCACCAACACCAGAAGACCAAGCACTTTGACTTGCCAATGCCGCAGCACCTGTTAGTCCCTCTGAACCAGCGATGATGTATACAACACCCCCGTCATATTTGTGCGCCCTCTTTACGTTCTCTCGATTTTGATCGACCCATACCTGGTCGATCAAAAAAGTAGATGACGTTTTATATCCGGAAGGAAAAGGGAGTTCACATAAGACAATATCCCCACACACATCATAGGCTTTATCGAGATAAAAGCCTTTTTTTAAAGTACCGAATGCAAGGGTGTAATCGGCTGAAATGGTAGCACCCTCTATCTCTCCGGTATCAGCATTTAATCCTGAGGGGATGTCCATTGAAAAGGTAGTAGAGTGCTGCTTATTAACCCACTCGATTACCTCTTTAGTAGGAGATTTTATTTCTGAACTTAGCCCGGTGCCAAATATTCCGTCTACTATAAAATCGTAAGCAGAATTTTCCAGCTCTTCTAAAGAACTCAAAAAATGTACGTCATTCCCTAGCTTTTTTAGGAGGTCAAGATTTTTTGTACAATCGGGAGAAAGGTTTTCGGTACCGAACACAAAATAAATAGTACAACTAATCCCTGCTTCGCTTAAGATTCGTGCCACTACCAGAGCGTCTCCGGCATTATTACCTTTTCCGCAAAGGAATAGCCCTGAGTGTTGAGATTCTATGGTTTGTAGGATAAAATCGGCGGCTCGTGTACCTGCAATCTCCATTAAAGTGAAGCCGTCAATTCCGAATTCAGATATAGTTCGTTCATCCAATTCGCGGCTGCTTTGGGCCGTAAATAATTGGTATGAATGTGGAATATTCATTAGGCTACGTTAGTAGGCTTTTGCAAATAGAACTTTTTGGGTAGATGGCTTTCCGGTAACCATACAGGTTCCGGCTTCTCCTTCAGTTAAAGGAATGCAGCGGATGGTAGACTTGGTTTCTTCTTTGATTCTTTCTTCTGTTTCGGGAGTACCATCCCAATGAGCGTAAATGAATCCACCCTTTTCTTCTAATACCGATTTGAATTCTTCGTAAGTCTCCACTTCGGAGGTCATTTCATCGCGTCTTTTTTTAGCTGTTTCAAATAGATCTGTTTGGATAGTTTCCAGAAGTCCCGAAACCAGGCTCCCGATTCCTTCTCTGGATTCAAAACTCTTTTGCAGAGTATCCCGGCGCGCTAATTCCACATTTCCGTTTTCGACATCACGAGGCCCGACAGCAATTCTTAGTGGAATACCAGCAGCTTCATGTTCTGCAAATTTAAAGCCTGGTTTATAGTTATCACGATCATCCAGCTTTACCCGGATTCCCATTGCCTTTAATTCATCATAAATACCATTTCCATATTCAACAACGGTAGCTCGTTGTTCATCATCGCGATAGATTGGGACGATAATTACCTGTGTTGGAGCAAGTTTAGGAGGAATTACCAGGCCATTATCATCGGAATGAGTCATGATCAAACCCCCAATCAAACGAGTTGAAACCCCCCAGCTGGTGGCCCAAACCAATTTATGATCCCCATCCTTATCCTGGAATTTCACATCAAAAGCTTTGGCAAAATTCTGACCAAGGAAATGAGAAGTACCAGCCTGAAGTGCTTTTCCGTCTTGCATAAGTGCTTCAATACAGTAGGTGTCTTCAGCTCCTGCAAAACGCTCGCTTTCTGTTTTTACTCCGGTAATAACTGGCATAGCCATAAAGTCTTCAGCAAAGCTTCGATAAACTTCCAGCATTTGAAGGGTTTCCGCTTCAGCTTCTTCTTTGGTAGCGTGAGCAGTATGCCCTTCCTGCCATAGGAATTCCATAGTTCTTAAAAAGAGGCGGGTACGCATTTCCCATCGAACCACGTTGGCCCACTGGTTGATAAGAATTGGAAGATCTCGGTAAGATTGAATCCAGTTTCGATAAGTATCCCAGATGATAGTCTCAGAAGTAGGTCTAACGATCAATTCCTCTTCCAGTCTGGATTCAGGATCAACTTCAACTCCTCCATCCACACTTTTTAAACGACTATGAGTGATAACCGCACATTCTTTAGCAAAACCCTCTACATGTTGGGCTTCTTTGGAGAGGAAGGATTTTGGGATAAAAAGAGGGAAATACGCATTCTCATGCCCGGTATCCTTAAACATAGTATCAAGTCCCTGGCGCATATTTTCCCATAAAGCCATTCCATTGGGGCGTATTATCATACAACCACGAACTGGTGAGTGTTCAGCCAGTTTTGCTTCTTTCACCACATCCAGATACCATTGTGAATAGTCTTGTTCCCTTTTTGTAATACGTTGCGCCATGTAACCTTTATAATCTGTGTTTTGCGGGAAGTGAAGGTAACAAACTTCCGGTTGAGATTGGGAACAAATGTCTAAAAAACTGTTACTCTTAAGCTGGGAAAGCTGTATATTTGGCGCTCTCCGAAGGCGTGGTAGCTCAGATGGTTAGAGCGCACGACTCATAATCGTGAGGTCGGCGGTTCAATTCCGCCCCACGCTACAAGAGTAAAGCCCGATCCATAAATGAGTCGGGCTTTTTTTGTTTTGAGCAACATCTTTCGATATTGATAAGAAACTTAGTATTCAAAAACTCGATAAGAGCTTTTGAAATGAATTGCGCTATCAAATCTAACAGATAATGAGGACATCAGATCAGTACGAATTAATAAACCAGGTACAACGTGTATTTCAGGAGGCTTCAAAAAGATATGAGGGGCTCCTGACAGAACTGGATAAAGGGGAATCAGTTAGGGAGTCAGGATTGGCTATTACTATTTCGGACTCTTTAAAGAATTTAAACCGTAAAATCAGCGCATTCGAGTTTGGGAATATTGATTTAAATAAGCTTCTGGATGAATTTATCTTTGAAAAAGAAATGCTTATAGGGGAATTGGAGATTCAGACCGATAGCCATGTTCAGTTAAAAAGATTTGCAAAGCGTTTACTTCAAAGCATTGAAGAGTTCATTGCTAAAACTGGAGGTAAGAAGAAAAAGCTTAGGAAAAGCCTGGCCAATCAATATAGCTCGGAACAAAAATCCAAGTTGATAGCTTATTTGTTATGGTTTTTTGGAGGTTTTGGAATACTTGGATTGCATCGGTTTTATTTAGGTAGAATAGGCACTGGCTTGGGCTGGCTTTTCACCTGGGGCTTATTTGGTTTTGGAGCTATATATGATCTATTTGCTCTTTCGGGAATGGTTGATGATCAAAATTATATGAATCAGTTGCGAGAGGTTAAGTTGAAGCAGCTGTCTGAAGGTAGGGATAAGGAACAGGACAGTTACTGATTTGTCCAAAATAAAAAAGCCGACCTCAATTCAATGAGCGTCGGCTAATATCATCTACAGACGGCTATTACCCCATTTGCAATTACAAACTACTTTAAAGAAAGCGCTTGCTCAATAATGGCTTTTATGTAATTTGTGTACGTAGAATTACGTAGTTCTAGTGAAGCATGTGCCGATTTTGCAATGCATATCTGACCAGACCAGCGGTGTTCTTTTGCCCCAGTTTTTTCAAGAGGTTAGTGCGGTGTTTATCTACGGTTCTGGGGCTTATGAATAGTTGATGAGCAATTTCTATGCTGGTCAATCCATCCACCAATAAATTCAGGACCTCTTTCTCTCTTTTGGTAAGATGCTTTTTGGATTTTTTTATCCTTGCAAGTCGTAAATACTCACGGGTCATCATTTTTGAGAAACGCTTTCCGAGGTAGTTTTCTCCATTTGCCACTTTTTGAGCTGCGTCAATTAATTCAATCCGATGGGAAGATTTCAACAATAAGCCGGTAGCTCCAGAATCAAGGAACTCATTAAGGGTGGCATCGGAATCGGTATCGGCCATCACAAGGATGTTAGCCTTAGGGTATTTTTGAATAATTTTATTGGCTAGCTGAATACCGCTGATCTCAGGCATAGAAAATGAGATGACGCACAAATCGGGCATCACATTCTCGAATGCGCTAAGTACTAATGCACCATTATCAATCTCACTGCAAATTTCGAAATCAACAGATGAGAGGATGGTACTTAGTCCATGCCTAAATATTTCGTTACCGTCTGCAACAATCGTTTTGATTGCCCCCATTTAAGACCTCCCCAGGCTTAATGAGTATTGCTTATATATTCAAAAGGACTGCTAAAGTACTTGAAAAAAGTGTCTTAGCAAAAATGTTTTTTGCTTCAATATTGAGCTTATAAACTAAGGCTAAGAAAATACACACCTATTGAAGCCTTAATAGTCCACAAAAGGGTTCTGATCCAGTTCGTATTCACCAGAATCCTTATGGTCTTTTTATCCATTTCGGAGCTTAGTTTATTATGGGCAGGAACCGAAAAGGCAGCGGTTGATATCCAAATAGCTATGACCAAATAAAATCCCAAGCTATTCAAGCTGAATGCTGAAGACTCCCACCATAGAATTCCTGAGCTTATTAGTTCAAAGATCATAAGTGGAACAACAAGTATGCTGATTCTTTTGCTATGGAAAATGTGAAACTCTTTGAATCGCTCTCGATCAACAAAATAAAAAGAGGGATAATGCACCAATTGAATGGTCCATATAAGACCCGTCAAAAAGAGAGTAACTCCAAGGTTAAGTACAAATATGAGGTTTCCGCTCATACTAACAAGCGATTCGTTTTCATTATGCGTATTTTCTGCGCCTTTCTAACATAAAAAATTCACTCTACGATTCATCGAACGAAGCATGACTTTAAAAAGAACACATACCTGTGGAGAATTAACCGCTAAGGATATCGGTCAGGAAGTAATATTGAATGGATGGGTAGGTCCCCGTCGCGATCTGGGTGGATTAATTTTTATCGATTTGAGAGATCGATATGGAATCACTCAGATTGTATTCACAGAAACAGATGCTGCATTACATGAGCGCGCCGAGGGATTACGCGCAGAATATGTAATTGGGGTAAAAGGAAAAGTAATTGAGCGCGGGGAAGAGAATATCAACCCAAACCTTGTAACTGGTGAAGTTGAGATCGAGGTTACAGATATGATCATTTATTCAGAAGCTGAAACTCCACCTTTTGAGATCAAAGATGGAATTCCGACTAATGAAGAAACACGGCTTCGCTATCGATACCTCGATTTACGCCGGCCCGAGATGCAGCAAAAACTAATGATGAGATCCAAGGCATATCAGGCTATTCGATCCTACTACCACAGTCATAATTTTGCAGAAGTAGAAACTCCGGTACTTATGAAAAGCACCCCGGAAGGAGCACGGGATTATTTGGTTCCAAGTAGAGTAAATCCCGGAAAGTTTTTTGCATTGCCACAAAGTCCTCAGACTTACAAGCAGTTATTGATGGTATCTGGCTACGATAGATACTTTCAAATTACCAAGTGTTTCAGGGATGAAGACTTAAGAGCTGATCGCCAGCCAGAGTTTACACAGATTGATGTGGAAATGAGCTTTGTGGATGAAGAAGCTGTGTTTTCTCTTCATGAAGGGTTGATGAAGCAGGTATTCAAGGAAACGGTGGATGTTGATCTGGAAACCCCGTTCCCAAGAATGAGCTACGAGCAGGCGATGAATACCTATGGCTCAGATAAACCGGATATCAGATTCGGGCTTGAGTTTGTCGATTTCTCAGATATCGTAAAAGATGCCGAATTCAAAGTATTCTCTGGAACGGTTGCAAATGGCGGTGCGGTAGTTGGTATCACTATCCCAGGACAAGGTGAAATGGGACGGGGCGCTATCGATCGGTGGACAGAACGAGTTAAAAAAGAAACCGGCGCCGGAGGATTAATTTACATCAAAATGCTGGAAGAAGGGCCATTATGTAGTGTGGCTAAATTCCTTAGTGATGAGATTCTAACTCAAATGGTTGAGGCTTCAGGGGCAAATACCGGAGACCTTGTGTTTATTCTTGCAGGCCCAAAACCCTCTGTACTGCAACAACTAGGGCAATTAAGATTGATGGTAGGAGAAGAATTTGAGTTAATAAACGAAGATGTGTTTAAACTGCTTTGGGTAACTGATTTTCCATTGTTAGAATGGGATGAAGAAAGTAGACGGTTCCATGCTATGCACCACCCGTTTACCTCTCCTAAACAAGAAGATTTAGAGAAACTCGAAGCCGATCCCGCTTCGGTGAAAGCCCGGGCTTACGATCTTGTGTTAAACGGTTTTGAACTTGGTGGCGGTTCAATAAGAATCCACAGCCGTAAAGTGCAAGAGACCATGTTTAATGCCCTTGGAATTGGAAAAGAAGAGGCGGAAGATAAGTTCGGGTTCCTTCTTGACGCCTTTAAATATGGTGCACCTCCACATGGGGGAATTGCTTTTGGAGTAGATCGGTTGTTAATGATCCTAACAGGTTCCAAGAGCTTGAGAGATGTGATTGCATTCCCAAAGAATCAGCGGGCACAGAGTATGATGGATAATTCCCCATCAGAAGTTGAGCCTGAGCAGTTGAATGAACTTCATATCACCTTGAAAAGAACGTTGAAGTAAGATTATTGATTTAGCCACAGAAGTCCTAAAACTCAAAGGAATAAATAGATTACATTAAATTATTACCATTAGTTATTCACGGACCTTAAGAGTTATTCGTTAATGGTTATTGGTGAATCACCTTCCAAAAACCATTAACGAATAACCAATAACTCATAAGGTTTACTAAAAATGTTTAACCACAATGATTTAATAGTGTTGTGTTTTTGGGAGCGGAAACTAATTAGCAATAAACATGAGAACAGCAGGCATTGACGGATGTAAAATCGGATGGGTATTAGTCACCTTTGATGAAGGAAGCGAAAAGTACCAGATCATTGAAAACAATGATGATTTGAAAGCTGCTTTTGCTGAATACGACCGAATATTCATCGATATGCCTATCGGGCTTGAGGATGAAGATTACACCCGAGAGTGCGATGCTTTGCTCAGAAAAGAATTAGGCAGCGATTATGCCTCTAGTGTGTTTAGTCCCCCAATTCGTCCAGCCTTAGATGCTCCGAGTTATGTGGAAGCAAATATGATCAGCTTTGATTACACCGAGAAGAAGCTTTCCCTTCAGGCTTGGAATATCACCCCAAAAATTAAGCTAATTGATGAGTTGCTTACATCTAATGAAGGCTGGAGTGAGAAGATTATGGAAAGTCATCCGGAGCTACTGTTCCAAAAACTGAATGGAGGAATGATTTTTCAGAAGAAAAATCTCAAAAAAGGTATTCGTCACAGATTGGAATTGATTAGGGAAGAAGAACCTATAGCCGATGATTTTTTCAGAGAGATAAAGGAAGAGTGGAGACGAAGCGACGTAGGAGAAGATGACATTGTAGATGCCATGGCGCTGGCCTTGTTTGCAAAAAGATCAATTGAAAAGGGGATCAAAACTATTCCAGAAGAAGCAGAGTACGATTCCAAGGGTTTACCCAAAGCCGTTCACTTCGTGTAGAACAGAGTAAGAACGTCGAACACTGAACTTTCAACATTGAACTTTGAAGTTCAGCGTTCAACATTTGACGTTCAATGTTCAATAGGGTTAACAAATCACAAAGATAGATTCTTTGTATCGCTTCAGGAACGATTTTAGGAGCGGTTATGCTTACCTTTCAAGCCTTAAATAGTTGAAGACCAACCAAGTAGTAGTTGCCTGCAACTTCAAAACAGAAATTTTAAAAAGAGGATTATTATGGCTTATACATTACCTGATCTCCCATACGCTTATGACGCGCTAGAACCACATTTTGATGCCCGAACCATGGAGATTCATCATACCAAACATCACCAGGGATATACAACTAAAGTTAATGCGGCTCTGGAAGGAACTGAGTTTGAAGGGAAGCATATTGGGGAAGTGCTTTCTAATATTAATGCATTACCAGCCGATAAGAAACAAGCTGTAATCAACAATGGTGGTGGTTTTGCTAATCATTCATTGTTCTGGGAAATCCTTTCTCCAAACGGTGGAGGTGCTCCAACAGGTGATCTTGGAGATGCTATTAATTCAACCTTTGGAAGCTTTGATGCGTTTAAAGAGCAGTTCAGCGCAGCAGCAGCAACCCGTTTTGGTTCTGGTTGGGCATGGCTTGTTGTAGATGGCGGTGCACTTAAAGTAATCTCTACTGCGAATCAGGACAGCCCGATTATGGATGGCATGAAGCCAATTCTCGGGTTAGACGTTTGGGAGCATGCATACTATTTAAACTACCAAAACAGAAGACCTGATTATGTAGCAGCTTTCTGGAATGTGGTAAACTGGGATAAAGTATCTGAGTTCTACAACAGAGCTAAGTAAATATCGACTATTGACAAGCGACCATGGACTAAAATTCTTGGTCGTTTTATTTATAGAATAGTATGGCTTTTAAGTTTGAAAAATTAGAGATATGGAACCTCTCAAAAGAAATGGCAAAACAAGTCTATATGTTGATTAGGCTTTTGCCTGACGAGGAGAGATACAATCTTAGTTCTCAGATGCGGAGAGCCGTTACGTCTATTTCATTAAATATTGCTGAGGGTTCTACTTCTCAAACAGACCCGGAGCAAATTCGTTTTTTAGGATATGCACATCGTTCTTTAATGGAAGTAGTTGCTTGCTTAATTCTAATCAAAGAGAATAATTATATTGATAAGGATTTTTTTGAGCAGCTATATAGAGATGCTGAAAAGCTCTCAGCAAAAATTTTAGCGATGAGAAACTCACTAAAAAAGAATCAAAATTATTATATAAAAGAAGACCCAAAAAACTATGAGGTTGATATTTAAATGTCGATTGTCAACCGTCATTTGTCTACCCATTAATGTTAGAAAATAATTTAGGAGAAAATATGCAATTTGGATTTGGTGTTGGCCCCGATACTTCGTGGATGAGAGAAGAACTCACCCAGTTTGGTGTGGAGGAACTCACTACCGTACAAGATGTTGATCGAGCAATGACCGAGTATAAAGGAACCATGCTCATGGTTATTAATTCTGTATGCGGATGTGCTGCAGGCAATGCGAGACCTGGTTTAGGAATTGCTCTCGAGCATTCTGAAGCAAAGCCGGATCATATGGTTACTGTATTTGCCGGGCAGGATAAAGAAGCCACAGCACATGCGCGAGCTTATTTTAGCGATTTCCCTCCTTCGTCTCCTTCTTTCGCCTATTTTGTTAATGGCGAGATTAAGGCAATGATCCCACGTCATCGTATTGAAGGAAGGACCAGCCATGATGTAGCCGCAGATTTAAAGATGGTTTTTGAAGCCTTTAAAGGCAAGGAAGAAGAAAAATAAAAATTTGCTGGCGAGAGTTTTAAAAACCCGATACATTCATGTGTCGGGTTTTTTTATTGGGAGAAAGGATTAGGTGGCTATAAATACTAAAGAAGCACTATGGAGCAGATATCAAAAAAAGCCATTATTGTTGAAGACAACCTAATTCTCTCGATACTCTACGAAAACCTAATGAAGGAAATGGTTTTCAAGACTATTGGTGAGATTCGAGACGGGGAAACAGCAGTAAATCTTGTAAGAAAATACTCTCCTGATGTAGTTATCATGGATATAATGTTGGAAGGGGAAATGGATGGTATTACAGCGGCGCACCACATACGTGAATTCTCTAACGCCCCCATTCTTTTCATTACAGGAAATTCAGGAAAAGAACATGTGGAACGAGCTTCGAAGGTTGCCAACTCCAAATTTCTGATAAAACCAATTTCTGAAAAGAAGCTCACGGAAGCTGTAAATGAAATGGTAGAGGTTTAGTACCTGATTGGTTATTTGTTAATGGTTTTGGTGAATCACTTTCCCAATAACCATTAACAAATAACCAGTCTTACTTCTTAGCTCCAAAATCTACTTCTTTACCGTCTTTGAAAATTTTAAGACCGTCAGGTTTCCCTTTGCTTCCTCCAGGACCAAATTCAAATACACCAGTAGCGAGTTCCTCTTCCGTTCTGGAGTTTCCTACTTCTCTGCTAGTCTCTTTATAGAAAGAATCTACATGCAGGGTTTGAGTAGGGAAGGCGAATTCCACTCCAACTTCCTGTGCAAGTCGTAAGATTTCTAGCAAGAAATTATGGCGCTGTTGCAACTCAGTACTCCAGTCAGGAACATCAAAGAATACATACACCAGTACATCAAGAGAATGAGCACCAAATGAGTTGAAATGAATCTCATAAAAGTCCTGCCGGAAATGCTTGTTCGCCTTTACCGTTGCTTTGAGTCCCTCTACAAAAGCCTCCATTTGTTCAGGAGTAGTTGAGTAGGTAAGGTTGAGTACCGTTTTCAATCTTCGATATTGTCTCAACCCATAGTTATCAATATCAGTGGTGGCAATGTTTGAGTTAGGAACGGATACCAACGAGTTATAAAAAGTTCGTACTCTGGTTGTTCGGAATCCTACTTCTTCAACAACGCCTTCAACATTTCCTACTTTTATCCAGTCGCCAATTCGGAATGGCCTGTCCGCAAAAATGGTGATGGAACCAAAGAAATTAGCAAGTGTGTCTTTAGCAGCTAAGGCAACGGCTAGACCACCAATCCCCAGTCCAGCAATAAGGGAGGCCACGTTATATCCGTTATTTTGAAGGATTAGGATCACACCCATCGTTACAATAAAAAAGCGCAGTGTTTTTCTGACTAGAGGTACAAGTTGATCATCTAACTTATTCCCCGTTTTAGAAGTAACTACCATCAGGTACTTGGCCAACACATCTGCAAGGTTATAGAACAGCCATACAAAACCGATAGAAACAGCTACTTCCAGAATTTTAGATAAGTACAGGTTAACCTGTACAGAGAGCTGCAGGTTGGTATAAGTGAGATAAAAGAAGGCAATCAGGAAAATGAAGCCAATAGGCCGTTCTATTCCATTTAAAAGGTCATCATCCCAGGTGAACTTGGTTTTCTGGGTAACTCTTCGGATGTAATTATCCAGTATGAATTCAAAAACTCTGCGCAATATGAAGCCAATGAGCAACCATAGAAAAACTCCCAGGTATTGCCAGATCTGAACACCAAACCATTCATTTTTTGACCACTCAGGAAGTTCATCAATCAATGCTTCAATCACTCCAGAGAAGGTAGCCTGGTACAGATCAGGTATTTGTTCAATCGTGGCTTCAGAAAACACCCATTTCCCATTTTGTTTAACCAGGTATACTTCTGGTAGGGAATTGAACAAGATATACTGGTTCAACCCGGAAAGAGTGTCTGCATAGTTGGGGTTGTTTGGGATGTTTTCGTATACGACCAGTAAGCCACGAGCATCAAGAACTCGTCGCAATTCGATTGCCAGTTCGGTTTTCTCTTCTTTATCTCCATCTGATAACTCAAACGGTAGGATAATGCGGTCCAGATTTTCATGACCTTGCTGCTGCCAATGCATAAAAGTGTGAACTGCTCTTCGGGGGTTATCCAGATAATTCGGATTAGCTGCCTCCTGGAAAGCGAATGCTGGTGAGGAAAGCAGAATGCCTAGTATTATCCCAAATGAAAAAAACCGACGCATAGTTGTAAAGTCTGAGTGAAGTTCTGCGGAAAGGTAAGGAAAGGGAAAGCCTGTGGAAAGCCTTTAAGTCTTGATCAGTTTGAAATAGTTCTGCTTTCAAGGAAAGGAATGATATGATCTTCAATCAATAAGAAAACAGGACGTTTATAAGTTCTTCTCCGGCTTGCATTGGTAACTGAAGAAGTCATAACAACTACCGCATCCAACTCTGGAATCATCATGATGTATTGCCCTCCATGCCCCCAGGCAAAAAAGGTAGTATATGCTCCGGTTCTGGTATTCCACCATTGATATCCATAGCCATATGGATTGTAATTGCTGTAGGTATAGGTCTTGAATGAATCAGTTATCCATTCTTTTGAAATGATTTGTTCTCCATCATATTCACCTTCATCCAGAATCATTTGTCCAAGCTTGAGCATATCGGAAGGAGATAGAGCCATGTTATTTCCACCCATGTAGTAGCCTTGAGGATCTCTATCCCATCCGCCTACCGTAATGTTCAAAGGTCCAAATAGATACCTTTCGGCGAATGACTTCGTGCTCATACCAGTTGCTTTGGTAATAATCACGGAAAGTAAATGAGAAGTACCGGTGCTATACACCATTCTGCCACCTATTCGGGATACAAAGTTTTGATCAAGGGCATAACCAACCCAGTCGTTGCTTAGCACCCAGGCTCCATAATTTCCAGAGCTGGTAGAAGCTAATCCAGCTTGCATGCTCAACAAATTTTTTACCGTGATGGCTTCTTTCCTTGGATCAGGGTTTTCTTCAAAATAATCCGGAAAATAGGTCTTGATTGGTTCATCAACTGAGGGGATAAAGCCTTCCTCAACGGCTATACCTACAAGAAGGCCAATAATACTTTTAGATGCTGATTTGATGTTGTAATCTTGGGCAGCAGAACGGCCATTAAAGTAAGTTTGCCCAACTAACTCTCCATGTTGTTGGATGATCAGGCTCCTTACTGAAGAGATAGAATTAGCCTCTTCATAAATGCTCTCAAGTTGAGCACTTTCGGAAGCCGATTGTTGCGCTAAAATACCCTGAGCTTGAAAGAGTAGTAGAAAAAGGGCAATTAGAAAACTAGTCTTCTGAATCTTCTTTATCTCCTTTAAACCTAAAAGTAACCGGTATGCTACCATCTTGTGGTGCTCCGATGTGATACAATTCCCATTCTGCGTCATAATTCAATATCCGATATCTAAGTAATGAGACCAAATCTTCGGAACTTCCGCTTTCGTCGTTCCATTCGAAGGTTTCAACGCGAAAACGGAGATTTCGTTTCTCTCCGTTCACATAAACATCAAGATTAGCGACTTTATCTACATTTGGGATGGTAAACTGTACTCTTACATTATGCATGGTGTGCGATTAGTTAGTAACTGATCTACAAATATCAAGAACTGTACCAAGCTGAGAAATAATACAAATAAGTAGTAAAATCATTGGTTTTGATATTAAAACTGTTCGATTTGATACACATTTGTTCATTTTCGTACGGACTACATTCACGAGTACAACGAAGTGATCTCAGAATTTACCGCCATTATTTCTGAGACCGCTTCACTTTGTTCGCGGACTAAATATACTTCTCAGCCCAGGTACCCAGAACCTTCCCTACAAATTCACTGTCCTCTCTTTCACGAAGCAGATGATCGGCTTTATCCAGGGAGATAAAGCTTTTTGGGTGCTTAGCATTTACAAAAATCTTAGTGGCGTTTTCAATGCCAACAGTATTATCGAGGGGAGAATGAAAGATGATGAGCGCTCGATCTAAATTCTTGATATAGGTCCTCATCTTAATTTCTTCCAGGTCATCCACGAACTGTTTTTTAATGGTGAAGGGTCTTCCTGCCAGGGTTACCTGAGCCTCTCCCTTTTCCACAATCTCATCCAGGTTTAGGGCAAAATTATGTTTTACATGCTCAGGTTCTGCAGGGGCTCCTATTGTAGCTACAGCTTTCACCGAATCCATATGATTGGCAGCTTGAAGTACAGCCGCTCCTCCTAATGAATGACCGATTAAAATGCTTGGAGCCTGGTATTCTCGTTCCATAAAACGGCAGGCAGCAATAAGGTCATCGATATTGGATGAGAAATTGGTATTGGCAAAATCGCCGGCGCTTTCACCTAAGCCCGTGAAATCGAAGCGGAGGGTTGCAATTCCAACCTCAGCTAGCTGACGGGTGATATTTCCTACTGCTCTAAGGTCTTTTGAACAGGTGAAGCAGTGTGCAAAAAGCGCATAAGCCTTGATGTTTTCTTCCTCAGGGAGATCCATTTTTGCAGCTAAGGTATCTCCAAAGGCCCCGGTAAATTGAACTTTTTTTGACGGCATAATTTGAAGGTTGCCACTAAAGCGCGAAAGCACAAAAAGTGAGTGTGATTGGTTCGCAAAATAAACTAATTTCCAACACCAGAAATTCCTGGCTAATATAAAACGCGATCTAAAATTTTGTGTTTTAGTGATTCCGCGGCAAACAAACCTGAAATCATATGAATCCTTTTCACCTCGCTTTTCCAGTTAAAAATCTAGATGAAACTTACACCTTTTACACCGAAATATTAGGCTGTTCAACTGGTCGCACTTCCGATCACTGGATCGACTTTAATATGTGGGGGCACCAGGTAGTGGCACATTTGAGTCCCGAAGAAGCGGGTGAAGCTGCAAAAAATGCGGTAGATGGAAAAGGAGTTCCGGTACGCCACTTTGGAGTCATCCTGGAAATGAATGAATGGAAGACGCTAGCTGAAAAATTAACTTCTGCTGGAATTGAATTCATCATTGAACCCTATGTGCGCTTCAAAGGCGAGCCCGGAGAGCAAGCCACCATGTTCTTCCTAGACCCCAGTGGAAACGCCCTCGAATTCAAAGCCTTTGGAGATAAAAGCCAGATTTTTGCTAAGTAATTCTCGGAAAAATGAAAAATGAATTAAAAATTAGTAATGATGAGAGAACTTGGCTTGAAGAGGCCTATAACATTTTTAAGAAAGGTGAGGTTTATGACCCGATTATATTTTATGAAGCCAACTTTGATAAGTTTTCTAAAGGATTTATGCCAGAAGATCTCAATAGGAGTTTAATTAGGCCAGATGGTATAACTCTTTTAGGAATTTGGTTGGTAGATCCAGATAACAATATTTTTGAAAAGATCGAAAAAGTAATAATTGAACTTAAAAAACTGGTTTTAGATAAAAGCAAAAGGAAAGAGTTTTCGACAAAAGAGCTCTCAGATAGTTTAAATATTTCCCTAGAAGAGATAAGCAAAATTATTCAATTCATTTTTCATGATTTAAATGGATTCATAAGATCATTTGGAGGGAGTTATGAGTATGTAGATAACTTTGAAATAGTTAAATCATTTCATCAGGTTCGAAAGTTCAAGAGATTTGTTTCTGTAGAGAAGGAATTGGAGATAACTGCTAGGCATATTTTAAAACAAACAAAATCCCCTAACAGACGGGTAGTTAGGAATATACACAAGGGATCACCCCATCAGGTAACTATTTCTGAAGAGCAGGTCGAAATTAAAAGAACAGAGAAAGATACTGCATTTATAATCATGCAGATTGATAAAGAAAAGCACGAATTAGAAGATGTTCTAAATACAATAAAAGAGGTTTGTAAGGAATTTAATATTGTTGCACAAAGGGCTGATGAAATAGAACATCAGGATAAAATTACAGATGTCATATTGAATAAGATCGATAGTTCTGAGTTCATTATCGCTGATTTATCAGGTGAAAGACCAAATGTTTACTACGAAGTAGGATATGCTCATTCAAAGGGTAAAAGGCCAATCTTGATAAGGAAGGAAGGTGAAAAGCTTCATTTTGACCTATCGGTTCATAATGTCCCAGAATATAGGAGTAACACAGAGTTAAGAGATATTTTGACTAGAAGGTTCGAAGCAATTACTGGAAGAAAATTAAAAAAGGAAGATTAGTTTGTAAGGACTCCCTCCTTCACCGGTCTAACCGGTATGGCAAGAAATGTAATCATCCCTTACAACCCGAAATTAAAAGAATACGCACGCGCTCTACGCAAGAGATCCACATTAGGTGAGGTACTGCTTTGGCAGCAAATCAGGAGAAGGAGGCTTGGGGTACAGTTTCACCGACAAGTTCCTATTCATCAATACATCGCCGATTTCTACTGCCACGAACTCCTACTCGCCATTGAATTGGATGGAAGTTCCCACGATCATCCCATTAGACAAGAAAAAGATGCGATCAGGGATTTCATCCTCAAGAAGCTGGGAGTAAAAGTTATCCGGATTGCTGACTGGGATGTAAAAATGCATATGGACTCGGTAATCAGTTTTCTCCAACAACAAGTAGAAGCACGCATCGAAGAGCTCGAAAAAGACGAATTAAAGCCCCGTAAAAATCCTCCCTCGAGGGAGGTGTCAATTTGAGCTAAGCTCAAATGACGGTGGGTGTCAAACCCCGGCCGGAGGTTTTGACACCCCACGCGATAAATCAAGAACGCTTGATTTATCGGTCTCCCCTTGAGGGGAGATTTTTATGGGGCTTCGCTTTTTAGCTCTTCTTCTACGGCCTCAATGCGCATGGAATATTCCTCCCATTTGTACATGAGCTCGACCAGAGATTTTTTGAGTTCCTCGTATTCCAGGGTGACTTCCTTCACCTTGTCATTATCCTCATAGAAATCGGTTTGAGCCATAAGCTCTTCAATTTCAATCTTACGAAACTCAGAGGATTCAATTTCTTGCTCTACTTTCTGCAGCTTTTTCTTGATGGGCTTTACCCGTCGATTCAGCTCGTTCCGGCGTTCGGCTTCCTGGCGGCGCTGCTCCTTTTTTGAAAGAGTTACACTTTCAGTGTCTCTGGTTGCTAGTGCCTTATTGTTATTAGTTAATTGTGAATCGGTCTTGCCCTGTTCTTCCTCTTCCTTCTTCTTATCCAGGAAATAAGACACGTTCCCCAAATAAGTTCGGATTCTACCAGGCTGTACTTCCAACACTTTATTTACAATGGTATCAAGGAAAGCTCTATCGTGAGAAACAATCATGCAGGTACCCTCATACTGTTGAATGGCCTGCTGCAAGATATTCTTACTGCTCATATCCAGGTGATTGGTAGGTTCGTCAAAGATGAGAAAATTAGCAGGAGATAGAAGCATTTTGGCGAGTGCTAACCGGCTTTTCTCTCCACCTGAAAGCACCTTCACTTTCTTGAATACGTCATCCCCGATAAACAGGAAACTTCCAAGTATGGAACGTAAATGACTTTCTTTTTGTCCGGCGCCTTCTTCCAACATGATTTCCAGAGGATCTTTTGTGAGATCAAGTTCATCAGCCTGATGCTGAGCAAAATAGGAGGTGGTTACCTTATGTCCTTCCTTTCTTTCTCCAGCCTGAATAGGTTCATTTCCCGAAAGGATGCGAATAAGTGTGGACTTCCCTGCTCCGTTTGGTCCAACCACCGCAATTTTATCTCCTCGTTCGATCTCGAAATCCAGGCCTTCAAAAACGGTGTAATCTCCATACCTCTTAGTGATATTATTGAGATTCATCACCACTTGTCCGCTTCGTTCGGGAGGAGGGAAGCGAAAAGAAACGCTAGCTAGTTCGTCTTCTACCTCGATACGATCAATCTTTTCAAGCTGCTTAACCCGGCTTTGTACCTGACGTGCTTTGGTAGCCTTGTATCGGAATCGTTCTACAAACCGCTCCGTCTCTTTGATCTGCTTCTCCTGGTTCTTCTGTGCATTAATTAGCAGCTCCCGTTCCTCCTCCCACTTTCGCTCATAGAAAGAATAGTTTCCTGCGTAATCGCTCATGGTTCCCTGTCGAATAGCCAGTGTTCTATTCGTGAGCATATCAAGAAAAGCCCGGTCGTGAGAAACAACAATGACCGCTCCATCATAGGTCTTAAGGAAATTCTCCATCCATTGAAGCGATTCTATATCAAGGTGGTTGGTGGGCTCATCCAGCAAGAGGTAAGTAGGATTTCGAAGTAGTAGTTTTGCAAGGGCAATTCGCATTAACCATCCCCCGCTAAATTCTGTTGTTGGTCGATCAAAATCCGATTCTGAGAAGCCCAGGCCCATCAATACTTTTTCAATCTTTGAGCGCAGACTGTAGAGTCCTGAAGTTTCCAGTTGTGTTTGAAGAGAGCCATATCTCTCCATTAATTTCTCATACTCCGATGATTGGGAATCGGTAATAGAAAGCTTTTGCTGTACCGATTTGACCTGCATCTCCAGATCAAACAGCTCTTTAAAAGCTGTTTCTACTTCTTCAATAATGGTAAGGGAAAAATCAGGCTCCACTCCATCCTGAGGCAGATAACCAAGGCTCTCTTCTCCGGCCATCGACACTTGGCCTTTGTCTACTTCCTGAAGTCCCATAATCACTTTCAAGAGCGTTGACTTACCTGCGCCATTAGGTCCTACGAGTCCAATTCGTTCTCCAGGATTTACGATCGTGCTAATCCCATCGAGCAGATTCCGATCGCCAAGTGATAGTGTTATGTTAGTTAGTTGAAGCATTCAGAAAAGTAAGCGCAGAAAATACCTATAAAATCAAACCAAGAGAAAATGATACTCAACAAAAATTTTATAAATAGATACCAATTTTAGTGCTAGTTTTAAGGGTATGGGATTACTCATCTTTTATTTAGTACTCGCTATCGCGGTTTCTTTTCTCTGTTCGATTCTGGAAGCAGTCATTCTTTCTGTTACTCCGTCTTTTATTGCGCTAAAAGAGCAGGAACAGCCAAAGAAGGGGGCATTGCTTCGATCTCAAAAGGAAGACATCGACCGGCCACTTTCTGCTATTCTCACACTTAATACCATTGCACACACGGTAGGGGCTGCTGGAGTAGGTGCTCAGGCACAGGTCGTATTTGGGAATGCTTATGTGAGTATCACTTCAGCTATACTTACTCTTGTGATCTTAATATTCTCTGAAATCATCCCAAAAACATTAGGAGCGATTTACTGGAAATCTATGGCTTTATTTGCAGCGCGGATTATCCGTGTTCTGATATGGCTGACCTATCCATTTGTGAAGCTTTCGAAAGGGATTACAATATTGCTAAGCAGAGGAGAGAAAGAACCTTCCCTGAGTAGAGAAGAATTTTCAGCTATGGCTGACCAGGGAGTTCAGGAAGGCATTTTCGAAGAGGGAGAATCAAATATCTTTAAAAACCTTATTCGTTTTAGCTCTCTGAGAGTAGAGGATATTATGACCCCACGCATTGTAGTGGTGAAGTATCAACAGGAAACCACCATAGCAGAGGTTTTATCAGGGGGAGAGGAAATACAAGTTTCCAGGATTCCTGTATTTGGTGAGACCGAAGAGGATATTACAGGCTACATCCTCAAGATCGATTTGTATTCTAATTTGGCTAATGGAAATGAGTCTAAAACGCTTAAAGAGATAAAGCGTGATGTACTTATCGTACCTGAGCGAACAACCGTAAAAATGCTCCTTGAACGGCTTTTGGAAAACAAAGAACACATTGCGGTAGTTGTGGATGAATATGGAGGGTTAGCAGGGGTCGTAACTATGGAAGACGTAGTAGAGACATTGTTGGGCATTGAAATAGTAGATGAAATTGATGCCATTGAGGACATGCAGAAACTGGCTAGAGAGAAATGGAAGAATCGAGCCAAAAGATTGGGTATTGTAATGCCCGACCCGCCTATCGAGGATGTTGAAAAGAGTGGAGACAGATAAATTCCTCTAACAACTTAATGCAAATAGCACCTGACTATTTTTTAAAGCCAGGTGCCATAAAAAACTATTGCATTAACTAGTTGTCAGAATCATCATGATGGTGATGATGCTCATCGCCGCCTTCACTATGATGGTGATCATGTTCATTGTCATGACCGTCTTCATCGTGATGGTGTTCATGTTCGTTTTCATGCCCGTCGTCGCCATGGTGATGGTCGTGCTCGTTCGCATGTCCATCGTCTCCGTGGTGGTGCTCATGCTCATTTGCGTGTCCATCATCTCCATGGTGGTGATCATGCTCATTCATGTGTCCATCTTCTGCGTGATGATGGTGGGCTTCTGCATTTTCTCCATGATGGTGATCGTGCTCATTTTCATGCCCATCGTCTCCATGATGATGTTCGTGCTCGTTCGCGTGCCCATCGTCTCCGTGGTGGTGTTCATGTTCATTGGCGTGTCCATCGTCGCCATGGTGGTGTTCGTGATCTCCCGAGTGCCCATCCTCACCATGATGATGATCGTGTTCGTCCGAATGTGCATCTTCTGCATGATGGTGACCATGATTAGAATCATGAGTGCCTTCACTATGGTGATGTTCGTATTCATTCGAATGCCCGTCCTCTCCATGATGGTGCTCGTGTTCACTGGAATGCCCATCATCGCCATGGTGATGTTCGTGTTCATTTGCATGCCCATCTTCTGAGTGATGATGCTCATGCTCGTTGGCATGTCCATCGTCCCCGTGATGATGATCATGGAGTTCTTTAGCCATTGCTGCTACCGACTCGGCACTTTTGGCTACTGAATCATTAGAATTGAAAATGTAGAGCATAACCGCGATTGCACAAACAATTCCAAAAACTTTGAAAGGTAGATTTTTCATTATTAACAAGATTCAATCATTGCGTGTAAAAAAAGAAGCCGAATTTGATGGTTATCAAATTTGCAAATCAAACAGGATCAACATGTCTCAATTCATTAAAAATTGAGATATGTCGACCTATTTCGTGTTAGTTATGCTTCCAAATTACATTTTTTAACAGGTCAATAAAACGTAGAATGGTTCTAAATTTGATGTGCAATTACCCATTAAAGCTAAAGCCCATGCAAGCCAGTGGTTTAGTCGGATAGAGGGGCGTGGACGAATGGTCAAATTTTTTGTTAAGAGTCAAAACCTGGTGCTAGAATAACCCTGAGTGCACTTTTTGTGCCGATTCTATCATTCGGTTTTCGGCTACTACAAAACTGAATATTCTCTTTTCCTTGGTGAAGGTGATCATATCCACTTCTTCATTTTCGATCGCTGAAAATACCTTGTTGTTTAGCTCTTCTATGTTAGAAATAGTACAGCCGATTAAACTAACAAGTCCTTTATGTTTTTCTATGGTCACTGTTCCCACTTCTATTAAAGCGTTTGAAAGAGTTTCCAGATTAGTGGAATCAGAAAGGCAGATGGTTACAGAAGCTTCAGTAGTGTTTACGGCGTCTACCGGAAGGCGAAGCTGTTCCAAGGCCTGGAATACTTTAGTAAGAAAAGAGAAGCCCATTACGGTTTCATAAGCACTTACTGTGAGCAAGACCATGTTCTCTTTAAAAGACATGGCCAATACATCTCGTTTATGATCTGAGTCTCTGACAATTAGTGTTCCTTCATCATCGGGCTGGAACATGTTCTTCACAAAAACAGGGATATTTCTTTCCTGGGCAGGTTTAAGAGTCGAAGGGTGCAACACTTTAGCTCCGTAATAAGCCATTTCGGTGGCATCAAAATAACTGAGCTCAGCAATGGGTTTGGCATCAGAAATAAAACGAGGATCGCTGGTGTATATACCGCTTACATCCGTCCAGATTTCGATAGCCTGTGCATGTAATGCTCCACCAATTAAACTGGCAGTATAATCTGAGCCTTCGAAGCCTAGTGTGGTTGTGGTTCCATCTGGTGCTTCTCCATAAAATCCACCAATAATAGGAGTAAAGCCTCCATCCAGTACAGTTTCAAGTGCCCCTGATTTTTGATTGATCAGTCCGCGGTTTGGATTAGCCCTTCCATATTCGCTATCTGTTTTGATAATCTTTTTGGCATCAATGAACTGGGTGAGTAAGTCGACGGCTAAACCACACTGGGCAAGTAAAAAGGAGGATATTTGCTCCCCAATACTTGCAATAGAATCTCTCATTGCCGGAGTAAGTTCACCAGCTTTATGCGTATAGGTTAAGAGCTTAAAAAGGAGTCCAATTTTCTGATCAAGTTTGTGCTCGCAACTTTCTTCAATAAGCGGATTCTTCGGATGCGGATTTTCCTTTAGAAAATTATGGAGGAGACCCAAATGCCTCAGTTTTATTGCTTCCCCGGTAACTAAGGCTTTCTCCAGGTCACCATTTGCTGCCAGTTCCGCAGCTTCAATGAGCTGCCGCGTAGTTCTTGCTGTTGCGGATACAATAACTACTGGGTATTCATATCCGCGAATGATCTCCAATACCTGTTTCCAGGTGTGATGATCATTCATCGAGGTTCCGCCAAACTTGAGTACGTGTATGTTCATCTAGTCTTTATGAAGTTCTGAAAATAAAGGGTTTAAAATCTTATTCCATTAACAAAGAGAAGTTTTGTTCCATCCCCTTTTTATTTTAAAAAGTCATCCTAAGGATACTTCCGAAGGATCTAGTCGAGTACTTACTTCTGACCCACCCCTCAATCCCCTCCGTGGGAGGGGAGGCTCGCTGTTATAGATTTTCTTCAAGTAAAGAGTTCCCCTCTTGGGATTGAGGGGTGGGTTAAATATTGGTTGGCATTACCCCAAATCTTCTGAGAATACGGAAGCAATATGAGGACGGAGGTTGTACTGGCTCTTCATTACCTCACCATAGGCACCGCAACTTCTTATTGCAATGATATCACCCCGTTTTACTTCCGGGATATCAATATCCTTTCGAAAGGTATCTGAACTCTCGCAAATAGGGCCTACTACATCATATTTCTTGGTAGGCTGAGAGCTGGTTAGTACGTCAATTCTGTGCTTGGCCTGATATAAGGCAGGACGTATAAGCTCAGTCATGCCTGCATCAACAACCGCAAAGTTTTTGGTTCGCCCTTCTTTGGTAAATAGCACTTTAGTGATGAGGCTTCCTGACTGCCCAATGATGGATCTACCTAGTTCAAAGTGTAGATTCTGATGACCTTTTAACTGGATATGTTTCTCAAATAAATCAAAAAAGCCTTTGAAATCAGGAGTAGCATGTTCGTTTGGGTGAGAATAGTTGATACCAAATCCTCCACCAACATTAATTACACTAAGCTTGAAGCCTTTATCTTCGATATAGTGATTTAGTTGATTTGCTTTGGCGCAAAGCTCTTCAAAAGGGCTCAGGTTTTCTATTTGAGAACCAATATGAAAGTGGATTCCTATAAGCTTAAGATTCTCAAATTGAGGCAGCCGATCTAAAACCGTATCTAAATCCTCTTCATTAATCCCGAATTTGTTTTCATTCAATCCAGTAGTAATGTAGTGATGTGTATCTGCATTCACATTGGGATTCAGGCGAAGTGCAATTCGTGCTTTCTTTCCAAGCTTTCTCGCCAGCGAATCTATCACTTCAATTTCCTGAGGAGATTCACAGTTGAAGCAAAAGATGTCATGCTCTAAGGCTAAAAGGATTTCATCATCACTTTTTCCTACTCCCGCAAAAGCAATTTCAGAAGGCGAAAATCCAGCTTCCAAAGCTCGTTCGATTTCTCCACCACTTACACAATCAGCACCTAATCCAGCCGCTTTTATGTGTTCAAGCACCTTGACCTGGTGATTAGCTTTCAAGGCATAATGGATATGACACCCTCTGCTTGTTCCATATTTCTCGACTTGAGATAATGTGGCATTTAGTACATCAAGATCATAATAATAGAATGGGGTTTTTAACCCCCTGAAAGAGTCAACAATTTCGTTTGGAAACATTATATATTCGGCTACGCCGCCTTCTTCGATAGTTCGAGTGAGTATAACTAGTTAAATGAGGCACAAATTTAGCAATCCAAAAGGGAAAGAGTGTATTTTTTTACTGTTTTTAGCTATTGCATTCTTTTTATGGAACTAAGAACATGATAAAGTTGATTTCTACACAAAGAGCTAAGCCTTTTTAGCAAAACGAACGTTTCTTTTATATCGAGATGGCCGAATCGAAAAAAAAACTATCTAAAAAGCTTACGCTTTTTGACCTCTATGCAGTAAGTACGGGAGCTATGTTTAGTTCGGGCTTTTTCCTTTTGCCCGGTATTGCTGCCATGGAAACAGGTAGTGCAGTGTATTTAGCATACCTCGCCGCTGCTTTTTTAATTTTACCATCAATGTTTAGTGTAGCAGAGCTTTCTACAGCAATGCCAAAGGCTGGTGGTACTTACTATTTTCTTGATCGTAGTTTAGGTCCATTGATTGGAACAATAGGAGGGCTGGGTTCCTGGATAGCATTAGTTTTTAAAAGTGCCTTCGCCTTGATTGGGATGGGAGCATATCTGACTTTATTCGTCGATCTTCCAATTCTTCCCCTTGCACTGGTATTAACAGTAGCCTTTGGATTGCTTAACATTTTTGGCGCTAAGGAAACCGCATTACTACAACGCATACTTGTTGCTTCATTAGTAGTGATTATGGCCTTCTTTGTAATTCAGGGCCTGAATTACATGTATATAGCTCAGAATCCTTTACCAGAGCTCAGACAACAAGATTTTTTCACTAACGGAATAAATGGTTTCATCTCTACCATTGGATTAGTATTCGTTTCGTACGCGGGTTTAACGAAGGCAACCAGTATTGCTGAGGAAGTCCAAAATCCGGATAAGGTTATTCCTTTAGGAATGATATTGTCACTATTGACTGCAAGTATTGTGTATGTAGTTGGGGTATATATCATGGTAAATGTGTTACCCGCTGATGAATTATTTTCAAGTCTTACCCCGGTAGCCGATGCTGGGAGAGTGATTTTAGACTTTCTGCCCGGTAATTCAGGGCTTTTATTAGTAGTAATTGCAGCAATAGCTGCCTTTGCATCAACCGGGAATGCAGGAATTATGTCTGCTTCCAGGTATCCTCTCGCAATGAGTAGGGATAATTTGATTAGTTCTAAGTTTGGCAGGATTGGAAAATTCAAAACCCCTCACATTTCGGTATTAGTTACTACCGGGGTCATGCTCTTAGTCCTCATACTATTTGATGTAGAGGCTGTAGCGAAACTTGCCAGTGCATTTCAACTATTACTTTTCTTCCTGATTAATTTGTCGGTAATAGTGATGAGAGAAAGTAAGATTGAGGCTTATAAACCTGGCTATAAATCTCCATTCTATCCTTGGGTTCAAATTGCAGGTATGATTATTTCATTGTGGCTGGTTGCCGAGATGGGATTATTGGCCGTAGGTCTTACTGGCACATTAATTATAATCTGCATTGGCTGGTATTTCTATTATTCTCATGGAAAGGTGAAGCGACAAGGAGCTATTTACCATATTCATGCCCGGTTGGGTCAGTTAAGATATGAGGCGCTGGAACATGAGTTAATGACCATCATTAATGAGAAAAACCTTAATACCGCTCTTACCTATGAAGAAGTAATAGCAAGGTCGACGATAATAAAGGCTACCGATCAGCAAACGAATTTTGAACGGCTATTGATGAAAGCCACGATAAATCTTGATCGCAAGGTAAGTGTGGAGCGAACAGTCTTAAAAGATAGCCTTTCTAATTTCGAACAGAATTTTACCCAGTTAAAAGAAGGTGTATTCTTCAAGTATGTACAAGTAGAAGAAGTGAAGATTCCTGAGATGATTGCTATACAATCAAAAGAGGGAATGGTGTTAAACATTGGAAAAGAAGAGCATAAGGCACATGCTATGATTTTCTTGGTTACACCCGCTGACCGTCCTCTTTTGCACATGCGGATTATCGGTCATCTAGCAGAGCTAATTGAAGCGGAAGAATTTTTGGAGCGGTGGAAACAGGCCGAGGGTGAAAAGGAGCTAAAGAATGTACTTCTGACTGATGAGCGTTTTATCCATATTCGCCTTCAGGAGCATACAAAGTCAGAAGAGTGGATAGGAAAAGAGATTATGAATGTAAGCTTACCCGGGGAATGCTTGATTGCCATTATTGAGAGAGACGGGGAAATCGTTATTCCAAAAGGGAAAACCAAGTTAGAATCCGGAGATGTACTATCTATTCTAGGTTATCCTAACGATATAAAGGTACTCAAGGAAGGCCTTGAAGAATAATTACTTATCCAATCTGATTCTGTTTTTTTAAAAGTTAAATTTGATTGGTACTTATCAAATTCGCACTATCTGGAAAAGAAGTGAGTAGATAATGGTTGTTTACTCATACTTCTTTATACTGTTGAATAGATAAGCAATATCATCAGACTTAACTTTTTTTATGGCCCACGACAAATTAGCTAAAGAACTTGGTCTCTCCGACGTATATGCAATCGCTACAGGGGCAATGTTTAGTTCAGGATTCTTTTTGCTTCCGGGCTTAGCTGCTGCTGAGACAGGGCCATCCGTATTTTTGGCCTATCTCGTTTCAGGTATTATCGTACTGCCTACCATGTTCAGTGTAGCTGAGTTGGCGACAGCTATGCCCAAAGCCGGTGGGACCTACTATATTATCGATAGAAGTTTAGGACCAATGATTGGTACAATTGGGGGCTTTGGCTCCTGGATTGCACTGGTTCTGAAAAGTGCTTTCGCGTTGATCGGTATGGGCGCCTATATCGCTATTTTCTATGATGTGCCCATTATTCCGGTAGCAGTAATTCTGACTATTATTTTTGGGATTTTGAACGTGGTTGGAGCTAAAGAGACTACCTTTTTGCAAAAGGTACTTGTAGCAGCACTAGTTACAATTATGATTTTCTATGTGCTTCAGGGTTTGTTCGCGGTATTTTCACCGGGAATGATGGAACAAACTTCCGATCGATTTACTCCTCTTTTTACAGATGGATACTATGGATTTTTTGCAACCGTAGGGATGGTATTTGTTTCCTATGCCGGCCTTACAAAAGTTGCCAGTATAGCAGAGGAAGTAAAAAATCCGGATAGGAATATTCCTTTGGGGATGTTTCTCGCAATCATCACCGCTGTGTTTGTATATGTGGTTGGGGTGTTTATAATGGTTTCAGTGTTAGACCCCAACGAGTTTCGCGAAGACCTTACCCCCGTAGCTACTGCTGGGGATGTGTTCCTTAACTGGTTGCCCGAGCCAACAGGCCTGATTCTGGTTGTAATAGCGGCAGTAGCTGCCTTTGCATCTACTGGAAATGCAGGGATTATGTCAGCTTCCAGATACCCGATGGCAATGGCTCGAGACAAACTGATTAACGAACGGTTTGCTAAAATCGGAAGGCTTGGTACTCCGCATTGGTCAGTATTAGGCACAGTGGTTATGATGCTGATTATTTTATTAGCCCTTAATGTAGCAGAAGTAGCAAAGCTCGCTAGTGCATTCCAGTTACTATTATTCCTGCTTCTAAATTTGGCGGTTATAGTAATGAGAGAAAGTAGGATCGAAGAATATGATCCCGGATTCCATTCTCCCTTTTACCCATGGCTTCAGATAGCGGGAATGATCCTTTCTATTGTACTCATCTTTGAGATGGGTGGATTATCCATTCTGTTTACCATCATTGTGTGCGTTTTTGGAGTGGTATGGTATAAGTATTATGCCGCTGAGAAAGTAGATAGGCAAGGGGCTATTTTTCACGTGCATGCTCGATTAGGAGAAAACAAAGACTCAGGCCTTGAGCGAGAGATGAGGGGTATTTTGAAGGAAAAAGGCTTACGGCAAGAGGACCAGTATGAAGAGATGATTTCTCGATCTGAAGTGCTGGATATAACGAATAATGCAAAGTATTCGGCAATTGTAGACAAAGTCTCGGAGCGTTTTGCTCAAAAATTAAATACCCCTTTAGAAGAACTAGAAACACTTTTTAAGGATTTTGATCAGGAGCATATCATACCTATCGCAGAAGGAGTGGCATTAAATCATGCTAAGCTGGAAGGTGATATCCAACCAGAGATGGTTTTGGTGAGAATTAAAAAAGGACTCGAAACTGAGGATATGAAGCATTTGGCCTCTGATCAATCGGGGTCGGAAACGCTTAGTGCAATCCTGTTCTTAATTAGTCCTCAAAACAACACGGGTCAACATTTGCGAATGCTTGCTCAAATTGCTCAAAAAGTTGGGATTCATAACTTCATAGAGAGATGGAATGGCGCAGAAACTGAAGTTGAATTGAGGGAGATTTTACTTAGAGACGAACGTTTTATTCGTATTACTCTAAAGCCTGAAGATGAAACGAATCTGTTTATCGGGCAGATGATCAAAGATATCAGACTTCCAGGTCAGAGTTTGATTACTATCATTCACAGGCAGGGTAATATTGAAATACCCCACGGTATCACAGTACTTCAAGAAGGAGATGAACTTTCCATTATTGGAGATAAGGAGGATATAAAAGCACTCCAGAAAATGATAAGCTAAAACTTAGCTCGATAAGAAAGAGAGGATTTGATCTAATGAAAGAGATTCTTCGCTGCTTTCCTTCATATTTCTAAAAGTAAATAATCCTTGTTCCAGCTCATTGTCTCCTACAATCAATGTATGCATGGCGTTTTCTCTGTTGGCATCTTTCATTTGTGCACGCATTGACCGGCCCTGGTAATCCATTGTAGCAGAAACGCCGACTTCTCTAAACTTGGAAAGAGTTTTTATAGCCCAGTTTCTGGCGGTATCGCCAAGGGTAATGATATAAACATCAATGGCTTTCTCTTCAACAAGGCCAATTCCCAGTTCTTCACAGGCAATGAGTAATCTTTCCATTCCTGCCGCGAATCCTACTGCTGGAGTGGGTTGCCCTCCAATTTCTTCAACCAATAAATCATAGCGACCACCACCAGCCAGTGCATCCTGTGAACCAAGGTCCGGGCTTGTTAGCTCAAAAGCAGTACGGGTATAATAATCCATACCACGAACCAGTAGTGGGTCTATGGTATACTCAATATCCAGCGCCGTAAGGTATTCACACACTTGTTCGAAATGAAGTTTAGATTCTTCATTTAGGTGATCACTAATTATCGGGGCATTCTTTATAAACTCTTGGTCTTCTGGCTCTTTCGAATCCAGGATACGCATCGGATTTTTCTCAAATCGTTGTTGCGAAAGCTCGCTTAATGTATCGAAGTGTGGTTTTAGGTAATCTCGGAGTACCGTTTTATAAGCATCTCTGCTTTCCGGATCTCCAACAGAATTAATCTTCAAACTGAAATTTTTGATTCCAATACGCTGATAAATACGCATCATAAATGCCATGCATTCTACGTCGGCCACCGGGTTATCAGTTCCAATAATTTCTACACCAAATTGATGGAACTGACGCTGCCTGCCTTTTTGTGGTCGTTCAGCTCTAAACATGGGTCCGATGTAATAGAGTTTTTGAGTCCCTCCTCGTTGTGCCAGGTGATGTTGTACGAATGAACGTACTACAGGAGCGGTAAGCTCAGGCCGGAGTACGTAATTGCTATCTCCTTTTGTAAATGCGAAAATCTCTTTAGTTACTATATCTGTTAATTGACCGACTCCACGCTTAATCAATTCTGTTTGTTCAAGAATGGGAGTTCTAATCTCTTCGAAATTGAATTTAGCTGCTTCTTCATGGATAATCTGCTCGAGAGCTCTCCAGGTTGGTGTTTCATCAGGGAGAATGTCGAACATTCCATGATGGGTAGAGTAGGTAGTTTTAGCCATGTATTAATCGCAAAATTTATGAGGAGAGAAGATAAGATTCATGGAAGTGAAATTCTGATTTTAGATTTGCGAACCTTTTACTTCAAAAAAAGTATACATTTCGATTCGAATTTTATGTAAAAATTGAATGTCATCGTTATCAGATAAGGCAGTAGTAGGAGTCTTTTGGGCTGGTGTTGAAAAGTTCGGTGGAAAGGCCATACAGTTTGCTTCAACTATTGTATTAGCTCGAATTTTAACTCCTGAAGATTATGGATTAATAGCATCCATAATTATTGTATTTGCCGTTGCCCAGGTTTTAATAGATAGTGGATTTAGTCAGGCTTTAATTAGAGAAAAGAATATCACCGACCAGGACAGGGCTACTACTTTTTATGTTAATCTAATAATAGCCTTTCTGTTATCAATTCTTATATGGTTTTCGGCTGAGCCCATTAGTGTGTTTTATGAAAATGATACACTGATAAACTTGACAAAATTAATGGCAGTTACCCCATTAATTTCTTCCCTCTCAATTATCCAGCGAGCGCAATTCATACATCAAATTAATTTCAAAGGGCATGCTTTTGTTTATCTGGTCGCTTTTTTGTTAAGCTCGGTACTCGCTATTTATGCAGCAGTAGAAGGCCTGGGTGTTTGGGCCTTAGCTATACAATATGTAAGTATGGCTTTTTTTACTTCACTGTTATTCTGGATAGTCAATCCATGGATACCCAAAGGGTTTATAAGGAAGGAATCCTTTGAAAGGCTTTTTGGCTTTGGTTATAAGTTAATGCTGTCGGGGTTGTTGGATATCAGTTTTAAAAATTTGTACAAAGTATTAATTGCCAAATACTTCCAGTTTAGTATTCTGGGCTTTTACTCACAGGCTGAAAACATTAAAAATTCGATCTCAGAAAATTTAATAGGATCTGTGACAAGAGCTAATTACACAACACTATCGAAAGTAAAAGACGACCAAGAGAGAATAACAGACGCTCACATAAAAACAGTTCAGGTAACGTCTTACTTCGTTTTTCCCATAATGACCGGTCTGATATTAGTCGCAGAACCATTTATTATTACGTTAATAGGGTCTAAATGGGCTCCCTCCGTACCAATACTACAGGTAATAGCTATAGCTGGAATGATTAATCATTTACAGGTTTTGAATACCGATGTACTAAAAATATTTGGGCATTCAGGCCTGTTGCTGAAATTGCAAATTATAAAGAAGACTGGGGTACTAATCGCAATTATTATTGGAATTCAATATGGTTTTTGGGGATTGATAATTGGGCAGGTAATCAGTTCATATTTTTCTCTATTCTTGAATATGAGATACACTGCAAAGTTGATTATTTACCCAATAGCGGATCAAATTAAAGATATAATACACGTTCTACTATATTCATTACCAATGATTGCAATAGTATTCGTTATTGATGGTATTCAATTCGAATTAATCTGGGTCAGATTGATAATTCTTATTCTCGTGGGAGCAGGAACTTATCTAGGTACTAGTTTTATTTTGAAGCCAATTTTCTTCAAAAATATGATTTATATTTTAAGGCCTAAATTTAAAATGCTAAATAGAATTAAGGTTTGATCTTACTCGAAGATTTGTTTGAGTGAAGTTCAAAATTTTCTGGAACATCTATATTGAAGAAGGCTCCCAGTTTCTGCCACTTCTTGTCGTCATACAAATCACAATAGAAGAGTGATCCAGAGCTTTTTTCTTCAAAAAAATCTACAACTTCCCTGTTACGTAATGTGTAGATTTTTTTATAATGATCACCAAATCCCTCTAGATTAAGCAGGTTATCAATCTCGAATACTTTAGGTTTAAACTGTGGGTCTGTATCAAGCCTTTCATAGAAATCCTGTTCACGTCGATACACCTTGCAATGCCTTTTCGTATTGCCTAACGTTTTCCCGTTAGAGTGAGATTTTAGTGACCTGAACCAGTCATCTGCATTTCTGGTAAATAAGATAAATTTAGCATCCGGAAATCTATGATATAACACCTTATAAAACTCGGGATACCACCATGGGTCATCTTCAAATACTTGAAAGGATAAGAAATCTTTCGAATTGAATATGGATTCGAAATCTCCATCAAACCATGAGCCTGACCATTTATTCCTTTTCGAATCGTCCCAACGCGCTACGGGGTAGCCAAAGTAGGTGAAAAAATCACCAACAGAAGTTGTACCCGTTCTTTGCATAGAAATGCAGAAGATCCTGGAGGTGTTTTTCCACTTTAACCGGTTTAAAAACCTTAACCGTATTCGATTTAATGGGTGGAGCATTTTCTTTAGAAACATTTCTAAAAACTATTAAAAAAGTGTTGACAACAATTCCGCGGAAGGTGCGAAGCTAAGCATTTATTTTTTTAAGAGAGAAAGAAAATATGGCAAATCCTATTCGAAAAAGAGGATTTCAAAAAACAGTATTTATTGAACTACTATTTCAAAAATGTCTTAATGAACGGAAAGATTTTCGAAGTACTGGAGGTAAGAGCAATTAAAAACTAAAATTGGTACTTTTTTACAATCTCATTTAAGATGTTAACCTAACTAAATACTGTTGGTAAGATTGCAGAATCCTATTTTACAGGATTGGATTAAAACAGGAATAAATTTATTGAATAGGTCTTATATCCTTACAAATGTTACCCATCTTCTGTTTTCTGCCATAAAATTTCTACATAGAAGTAAAAAATGATTCAGGTAACAAAACCTTTTTTCCCTCCTTTAGAAGAATATTCAGAATATCTTAAAGGCGCCTGGGACAGAGAGTGGATCACTAATAATGGACCTCTGGTGAATAGGCTGGAAGAAGAACTCATAAGCTATCTTGGAATTGATAACCTCCTTTTTACCGGAAATGGTACGATAGCTTTGCAGATTGCCATAAAAGCATTGGAATTAAAAGGGGAGATTATCACTACTCCATTTACGTATGTAGCTACGGCAAGCAGCATTTTTTGGGAAGGGTGCACTCCTGTTTTTGTAGACATAGACAATAGTACATTTAATATTGACTCTGACAAGATTGAAAGCGCGATTACTGATCAGACCTCTGCAATTTTGGCCACCCACGTATTCGGAAATCCCTGTGAAGTAGAAAGAATTGGTGAAATAGCGAGAAGAAATAACCTAAAAGTTATTTATGACGCTGCACATTGTTTTGGAACTACTTTTAAGGGTAAATCAATCTTTAATTGGGGTGATATATCAACTGCAAGCTTTCATGCTACCAAGATTTATCACACGGTTGAAGGTGGGGCAGTAATATCCTCGAATAGTAATTTGTTTCAGAGGATGAGATACATGAGAAACTTTGGACATGATGGTCCATACAAATTTAATGGGGTCGGAATAAACGGAAAAAACTCTGAACTACATGCAGCAATGGGGCTGACGAATTTAAAATATATCGATGAAATTCTTCATAAAAGAGAACAGCAATTTCTTTTTTATAAAGAATGTTTGGAGGGATTAGAGTTAGAGTTTCAAAAACCAGAGTCTGAAGCTGAAATTAATCACTCTTATTTTCCAATTGTATTAAGTAATGAAGAAGTAACCGGAAAACTAGAACTGGAATTAGCAGAAAATGAAATTTTTGCTCGCCGTTACTTCTATCCTTCTTTGAATACTCTCGATTATTTATCAGGAGAAGTACCCATTTCAGAAGATATAGCAGCAAGGATTTTATGTTTACCCCTTTACCACGATCTTAAAAATAGTGAGCAAGCTAAAATTTGTGATATCATATCTGGATGCATAGAATAAAGACTCCCTTATTCATTCTTGGGAATCCAAGATCAGGCACGTCTCTATTGAGGCTCATGCTTACTGAGCATAAATCCATGATTATACCCCCCGAATGTGGGTTTATTCAATGGTGGTTTGATAAGTATCAGGATTGGTCGGATCAGCTTTCAGACATACACTATGAAAGAAAGGTCTTACAATATGTAGAAGACTTAAAGACATCGAGGAAAATCGAAACCTGGGATTTTGATTTTGAGTTACTTACTCAGTTTCTCAATAAGAAAAGGCCATCTACTTATTCCGAGCTATGTTTATTAGTGATTGAAGCTTATGCTATTCAGAAGAATAAAATGGTTAGGTACTTAGGTGATAAGAACAACTACTATCTTAGTTACCTCGAGTTAATTGGAGAGCTATTTCCAAATGCAAAGTATATATCTATTATTCGAGATGGCAGAGATGTAGCTTGCTCATATCTCTCGATGAAGAAGGTACACTCTAATTCTGATTACAAACCCAAATTAGCGAGCTCAATTGAAGAAATTGCTGAAGAGTGGTCAAGCAATATAAATCGTATTAAGCTTTTTCTAGATAAGATTAAGGTGGAAGATTCGATCTGGGTTAGGTATGAAGATTTAATCACAAATACTGAAGAAGAGTTATCAAGAATTACTTCTTTCCTTGACATTTCTTTTGAAAAACAAATGCTGGACTACTATAAAAGCAATAATGAGCCAAATGAGCTGCTGGCATGGAAGAAAAAAACACAGGAAAAACCTGATGTTAAGAATATTGGGAAATTCAGATTTGAGCTCACACCCGATGAGATTATCGAATTTGAAACTATTGCAGGCCCTATGCTAAAAAAATTTAAATACGATATGAACTAAGGTGATTGAACTCTCAGAAGAAGAAATAATATCAAATTGGTATTCCGATAGTATTAAGGTGAGCATTTGTTGCATTACCTATAATCAGGAGGAATATATATCTAACACATTAGATGGTTTTCTTAGCCAGAAGACAAGTTTTGCTTTTGAAATCCTTATCAATGATGATGCATCAACAGATAGAAACCAGGAGATCATAAAAAGCTACGAAGAAAAATATCCGAGACTTATAAAGCCGATATATCAAAAAGAAAACCAAAGAAGTAAGATAGGGCCGGTCATAAATGTGGAATTTAATTATCTAAGAGCTGCTGGTGACTATATAGCCCTGTGTGAGGGAGATGATTATTGGAAAGATCCCAATAAGCTTCAAAAGCAATATGATTTTATGGAAGCCAATCAGGATTGTTCTGTTTGCTTTACTGCTGCTTTATACAGAAATGATGCAAAGCCATCCAAAAGTTTTATAAAGAAACCTGTTAACTACGAAGAGACAAAGAAATATAGCCTCACAGAGAGTATTTATAAGGCAGGAGATTTTATGCCTACTCCTACTGTTTTTTTTCGAACAAAATATGCTCATCAATTACCCAAATGGTTTTATGATTCACCAGTAGGTGATATGCCACTTTCACTTTTTCTCGGTACGGTAGGCAAATACGGATATTTAGATTTCGTGGGATCTGTTTATAGAGTTAATGCCTCTTCGTCATGGAGTTCGACCATGAAATTTGAAAAAAGGCGCAAAGTTGTACAAGGTCTTTTAAAGCTGTTGGATGAGTTTAATAAATACACTGAATTTGAGTATCAGAGAGAAGTAGGAAAAGAAAAAAAGAGAGTAATATTTAACGATAGAAAGTCTATTGTCAAAAGAGCTATATCCACTAGCTTTATAGGAAAATTGATTAAAAAAGTGATTGGGGACAATAATTATCATGATAAGAATTGAGCACAAAAGAATAAGGATTATCCTCAATCACATTGAGTAACTTAATTATAAGTGCTCAAATCGAGGGTATTTTTCCAAGATATTTATAAAATAAATTATAGTTTATTTTATGGCGAAAAAGGACAAAATATTAGTAGTAATTCCCTATAAAAGTTCATTTATAATGAATGATATTAAAATTATATCTAGTCAATATGATATTATATTGAACTCATATAATTGGAAAAATAAATTCTATGTTCCTTTTTTTTTAGTCTTACAGTTCTTGGCAATGTTCAAATATTTAAGAAGAGCCAGGCTAATACTGATAGAGTTTGGTGGTTATTGGGCATTAGTTCCTTCCATCCTTGGGAAGGTTTTTAATATTCCAGTATTGATTGTACTGCATGGAACAGATTGTGCAAGCATGCCGCATATTCAATATGGAAACCTAAGAAAGAAAGTACTCAGATTAGCATGTAAGGTATCTTATAATTTAGCCACTGCCCTTTTGCCGGTAAGTGATTCTCTTATCTACACTAAAAACGATTATAATACAGAAGACATATACCAAGGGGTAAGGCACCATTTCCCAAATACTAAGACTCCTTTTGAGGTTATTCATAACGGTTTAGATACCGAATTCTGGAAGCCTATCGGGAATGTAATCAGAGAGGATAATCGTTTTATTGCTGTATTCAGTCAGGCTCAATTCATTTTAAAAGGTGGAGACTTAATCATGGCTTTGGCTGAAAAATTTCCCGATCGAAATTTTTATATAGCTGGAATTGATGCACCACAGAATTTAAGTAATACCTCAAAAAATGTTCATTTTTTGGGAAAGTTATCAAAGGAAGAACTAAGAGAAGAATTTGAAAAGTCTACATTTCATCTTCAATTATCAATGTATGAAGGATTTGGATTAGCCCTTTGCGAAGCTATGCTTTGTGAATGTATTCCAATAGGTTCATCAGTAAATATCATTCCTGAAATTATTGGAGATACAGGATTTATTTTACAAAAAAAGGATATGGCTCAATTAGCCGATGTCATAGAAAAGGCTGATGCAGTAGAGAATAAAGTTGAACTTGGTCAAAAAGCAAGAAAGCATATAATGGACAATTTTAGCTTGAAGAAAAAAGAAGAACTACTGCTAAATACTATCAATTCATTCGTGAATTGATAGTATAACTTTCTCTCAATAAACGATTTCAAAATTCCATATCCTTGAACTGAACAACGTGTATATTTGAGTATGGAAAAAATTCTAATTCTAGCCCCTCACACTGACGACGCCGAGTTAGGTTGTGGAGGCACCATGGCCAGGTTTTTCGAAGAAGGAAAGAAAATATATGTAGCTGCATTTTCTACAGCACGGGCGTCTCTTCCTGAGGGTGCTGATCCCGATATGCTAAAGAATGAATTTTTGGCGTCTATGAAAACCTTAGGGGTACCCGAAGAGCAGTTATTTATCTACGATTACAAAGTACGAATGCTTTCTTATCACAGGCAGGAGGTATTGGAAGAAATTGTAAAGCTGAAGCAGCAGATCAATCCTGATCTTGTACTGGTACCATCGGGGAGCGACTTACATCAGGATCATCAGGTAGTATATAATGAGGCGTTACGTGCTTTCAAAGAGGTAAGTATTTGGGGTTATGAACTTCCGTGGAACCATGTTTCTTTTTCCACTCAGGCCTTTGTGACGTTGTCTCAAAAGCATCTGGATAAGAAATGGGAAATGATGACGACATACGAATCTCAGTTCCAGAAACAGAGAGCTTATTTTACAAAAGAATTTATGGAAGGCCTTGCAAGGGTAAGAGGCGTGCAAATAAAAGAAGCTTATGCTGAGGCATTTGAAGTAGTACGATTCAAAGTATGATCAAAAAAAATAAATACTCCGTTTCGTCTGTGAGATTAGATATAAAGGCCAGTCATGAATAAGTGGACTCCAAAATTTTTGATGGAGAACTCTCCAGCAGAATTCATTTTTCAGGGAAGTGAGAATTTCGATTTCCTCGATAATGTGAGGAGTATTGATAATGCTAATGAACGGTCTTTAGTTTGGTGCAGTCCCAATCGAGAGGACAAACAAAAACTGGTAGAACAAACTGAAGCAAGGGTAATTATTTGTGACGAGTCCATTGAATTAACCAGTGATCTTTTAGAGCGAAAAGGGTTTTTCATTGTCAAAAATCCCAAGCTTGCTTTTTCAAGATTGCTTAGAGCCATTATCCCGTCAAATTTTAAACCCGGAATTCATGAATCCTCAACTATTCACCCCGAAGCAGTTATTTCTAAAACAGCCCACATAGGTCCTAATAGTTATATCGGCAAATGTGTGATAGGGGATGATACCGTACTTCATGGCAATAATTATGTATATAATGGAACCAAAATTGGTAACCATGTTCTCATCGAGGCAGGAGCAATATTAGGGGCAGAAGGATTTGGAATGGCCAAAACCGAACATGGAACCTGGGAACGTATGCCGCACCTGGGCGGATTAGAAATAGCTGATTGGGTTGAGGTGGGAGCAGCAACTACTATTGATAGAGGTACACTGGAAAACACCGTAATAAAGGAAGGAACTAAGATATCAAAGTCAGTTCATATTTCTCATAATGTTCAAATTGGTACAAATTGCCTTATAACAGGTTGTGTTTCAATTGCGGGTTCAACAACTATTGGCAATGATGTTTGGATAAGTCCTAACGCCACTATACTGAACAAGATCAATATTGGGAATAATGTGTTTATCTCATTGGGCGCAACAGTTACCCAGGATATTAAAGACAACTTTCAGGCACTAGGAAGAAAGATTCTTCCTAAGAGTTAATTATGGGATAATGAGTATAGATGTAGAAAAACTTATTAAGGAAGTATTATTTCTGGAAGAGGGAATTACATTGACTGATAGTATGGGGCCTAATGATATTGATTCATGGGACTCATTGGGGCATATTAATATCATATCAGCAATAGAAGATGAATTCGAAATCGAAATGGATCCAGAGGAGATTATTGAAATCAGTACTATTGCTGACATCAAGGAATTACTGAACAAAAAACTCAAAGATTAAGGTTGAATCAATCTAACTCTATTGTTGAAGGTTTCTTTTCAAGTGCAGAAAGGTTTCCCAAAAAAACTGCGATTATCTGGAAAGGTGAGACTCTGAGCTATGAGGAAGTGTCGGTCAACACTCGAAAAGTAGCTGCCTTTTTAAAAAAAAATGGTATTTCAAAAGGTGATAGAGTGTGCTTTTATGGGGAGAAGAGTCCACTATTCGTATATGCTTATTTAGCAACTCATTTGTTGGGAGCAGTTGCCATTCCTTTGGATGTCAAACTTCCTAAAACAGCTGTACAAGACGTATTTAGTATTACAGAGCCTAAAATAATCCTACATCCTACTCAAAATGAGCTTTCGTTACTTCAGTTTCCATTTGATGATCAATTACTGGGTACTGAACCTTTAGTTGAATATGAATTTCCGGATAGGAGCGATTTAGCAGATATTCTATTTACAACCGGAACAACAGGTTCTGGTAAAGGAGTACAGCTTATACATCAGAATATTTTAGCAGGAGCAACCAACTCTAATGAATTTATAGGGAATGATCATTCAGATACGGAAATAATCCCACTTCCTTTGCACCATGCCTTTGGGTTAAGGCGTGTTCGCACAAATCTTTATTTGGGAGCTACCATAATTTTGGTTGATGGCTTTATGTTTCCCAAGCTTTTTTTTGAGGCTATTGAGCATTGGGGAGCAACAGGTATTTGTTTGGTTCCTGCAGGTTTTCTGGTAATCAAAAAACTTATCAAGGATCGATATATTCCGTACTTCCGGCAATTGAAGTATATCGAATTTGGTAGTTCGTCAATGAATATTGAAGATAAAAGAGAGATTGCAGCAAGTTTACCTACTACCAGAATTTGTATGCACTATGGCTTAACTGAAGTAGCTGCTAACATTTTCACGGAGTTTCATGACTTCAATGAAAAGCTGGAATCTTTGGGAAAGCCCAGTCCAAATGTAAGTGTAAGTATCCTAGACGAATTGGGTAATCCATGTAAGAATTATGAAGTAGGGGAAGTTTCTGTTAAAGGAGAAATACAGACCATTGGCTATTGGAAAAATGATAAGCTTTCCGGTGACTCTTTTATAAATGGCTGGTTCAAAACGGGTGATCTAGGTTATCTAGATGAAGAAGGTTTTGTCTTTTTAAGTGGGCGCAAAGATGATGTAATTAATGTAGGGGGTAAAAAAGTATTCCCTACTGAAATCGAGTATGCGTTAAATCAACATCCTGCTATCAAAGATAGTGCTTGTATTTCAGTTAGCGATGGAAAAGAAGTTACCGGTGAAAAGATTAAGGCGTTTATTCAGTTCGAAGATGGAAGTAAAATAGAAGATAAAGAGCTTGTATTGTTCTTATCGGATAAGCTGGAGCCCTATAAAATTCCAAGAATATTCAAATCTGCGGAAAGCATACCATATACAAAGTCGGGGAAAAAACAGAGAGAACAACTGAAATCTAATCCAAAAGAGAACGCATAATTTTTTCCAGGCTCTCGGTAAGTTTCTCAAAGCTGTAGGAGCTTATTGCACTCTTGTTTGGGGGTATCGATCCCTGGTTCGTTTTTGAGTTGGTATAACTTTTTAGGATAAACTCTGTGACACCCTCCATATCATCATGCTCAAAGAAGGATCCAATATTTGTTTCATTTACTAGTTGAGCAGCAGCTCCGTCTATTGGACCTATTCCTAGAACCTGATTTCCTGAAATCATGTATTCAAACACCTTAGTAGATAAGGCGAATTTGCTGTTCTTAGTCCTTCCAATAGCAAGTAAAAGCAGATCAGTATTCTTGACCTTTTTCATCATGTCGTCATGCTGGATGAACCCTGTAAATGTACAGGTAATGTTCTTTACCGAATTTGCTAGATCCTTTTTAAAAATCGGATCAATACTTCCGAAGAACTCAACTTGTATTTGTGCTGCTATTTCAGGGTGGCTTATTTCAATATTCCTTAATGCAGCAACAAAGGCTTTGGGATACTGATTTGCCTTCAAGCTCCCAAAATATCGTATAGAGAATTTATCGCTCGGTTCTTTAGCGGCTTGTTCAGTTACGATGTGATCAGGGTCAAATCCGTTTGGGATTTTTGTGGATTTCTTCTCAATGATGTTCTTGGAATCAGAAAAAAAGCCGTGATTTACCATCGTAATCTTATCGGCTCTATCAAGCACAGAGGATTCTAATCTTTTGTTTCTTTTTCTTGCCCACGGACTCTGAGGGTTATCATCGTAGTAGTAAATATTGGTCCACGGATCTCGAAAATCGGCCAGCCATGGCAGGTTACTCCATTCCGCTAGTTTCTTAGCAATTAGGCTGGTAGTGGGCGGGGGAGAAGTAGAAAAGATGAGGTCTGGTTTTTCTAACTCGATTATTTTTTTACCGAGTGGTACAGCAAACCATTTCCAGGTGAATTTAGCATCAGGTACCATCAAATTTAATCTTGCCCAAACCGCAAACCTATCGAGAAGCTTTTTATCCTTTTGATAGAAAATCCCCGGGTTACTAGTACTACCCTGATCTTTATTTTTTTTATTAAGAAGGTTCGTTGGCTCGATTATTCGAGACCGGTAAACTTTTAAGTTATCTAAAGCAGGGTCGTCCGGCTTACCCTCCATCCCAGCTACTGCTTTTTCGGTGGTGAGAATAACTACATCCCACCCTAATCTGGAAAGGTATTTTGCGAACCTAGAGACTCTGTAAGTCCCTACTCCTGCTGAGGGGTACCAATAATAGGTTACTATAAGTACCTTTTTATTCTTCACCTTCCTCAGGTTTCTTCCTGAATTTTAAAAATCCTATTAACAGAAGGAGCCCCAGCTGAAAACCCAGTGAAATTCTTGAAAGCATTACACCTCCGTAAAAGGATCTGGGTCTGAAATCTAGTTCAAGAGTATGTTCTCCAGCTGGTATCTGGATACCGCGCAACAAGTAATTCGTTTTATGTATCTGAACTTCTTCACCGTTCAGCAAAGCCACCCATCCATCATCATAGAATATTTCACTTATTACCAAAAAGCCGGGTTCAGATCGTTTTAAATTGAAGCTCATTTCTGCACCATAATTATAGGTGAGTACTTCTACGGTACTGGTACTATCCATATACGTTTCAGCATCAAAGCCTTCAACAATGGCCATCTTTGAGAAGTCGGTTCTTCCGCTATAAATCAATTCATAAGCCTCATTTGGAGAGTTTGCAGTAACAGTTGAGTCTGCAAAAAATGCTTTAGGCAACACATTAGAAACCTCATAAACCACACCGCTATTACTTTGAAAAACAGGGGTCAATCCGGCTAGATTTAAGCCTGGGGTATAAGTGATATACTTTGTATTTAGAACTCTCAATAGGTCAAGATTTATCCCTTGGCTTCCACTAAAAAGAGGATTTTCATTAACCATGAATACATCCTGAGCAAGACTCAGTTTTGCAGCGCTATACCCTCCAAGAGATGGGTAATAATAGCTTGGCTCCGAGTTGCTGAAAGCATTATCCAGAAGAGGAAGTACCCGGTAAGGATAGCCTTCTCCTGAGTCAGTGTTATCAATCAGGAATTGATCTAAATCTCGTTTCTTAGATAGTATGGTTTCTTCTGCTCCTACATTGGAATTCACAAGGCTGGTTTCGGGCATATATCGTTGCCCCACTAAAATCATGTCACCGCCAATAGTGGTAACAAGAATAAGCCCGGCAAGTCCAGTAGCTATCCTGGAAGTATAGAGCAAATAAACAACTCCTCCTCCTATCACTAAAATAATTCCGAATCGTAGTAAATCACTTTTGGCTTTTTCTTCTCTCCCAGGCACCAGACGAGTATTTACAAAGTTATTGGCCTGTTGGATTACCTGAGGATTTTGTGGGTTAACCCGGTTTTGTTGTGCAATTTGTGACGCAATCCGTTCCACCTCTCCGTCTTTTTTGAAATCAAAAGAATTAACATGTAGGAAGATGCCTACAAACAGAACAGCAGTTATTATCACAGGACTTTGTACTTGCTTGAAGCTCCTTTCTGTCTTATCAGTTCGATCCAGTAACCAGGCAAGCGCATAAGCCGCTACAACCGAGAAGGCAAATGCAGGTAGTACCAGCCATGTTTCAGGTGCTCGGAACTTATTGTAGAGAGGGATAATATCGAACGCTAATTGGTTGAAGAAGGCAAAATTCTCCCCCCATGCGAATAAAATCCCTAAGGCTCCAGCTCCAAAAAATACGTACATCTGCTTTTCTCTAACCCTCGAAAGGGCCAGAATTAGTAGCAACAGAGACAGGGCTCCAAAATAGTGTGGTCCGCTTGTGGAAGTTTTTGGCCCCCAATAGTCTGGTGAAGCTCCGCCATAAATATTGGGCATAAAAATGGTTAGTGTTTCAGAGATACCTTGAGACCATAAGAAAGCATAATTGGAATCTAATCCATCGGTATTAGTGATTGCTGAACCTCCACGGGTACTGTGCTTGGCGTACTCTTGCTGAGAGAGCATACGCTCTGCATTCCCAAAAGCTCCCATCAAACCACCTAAAACCAGGAAGCCCGTAATAATGGCAAATTTTTTATATGACTTTTCTTTTAATAATAACCAACCATCATAGAGCCAGAGAAACCCTAGCAAGTAGATGAAATAGTATGTGATTTGAATATGTCCCGCTCGTACTTCAAGAGCCATTGCCGCGGTGAATATGAGTAGTCCCCATAATTTTGCTTTGGTTTTAGCAATGAGCCAGTACCCAGAAAACATCCAGGGAATAAGTGCTAGCGCGAAGAACTTGGAGGTATGGCCTGCAATAATTATTACTGCAAAATAGGAGGTGAGCCCGTACATCAAACTTGCGAATAAGGCTGTTAGCGATCTAAAGCCCATTAGAGTCAGAAAAAAGTACATCCCACCTAAAAGTACCCAATACTGAAAGGCTGGATATATGTCTCTAAAAAAACGAGAAAAATAATCCAGGTGGACAGTTTGTGGTAATGTTGAAATAACAAAAGAAGGCATTCCCCCAAACATATTTGAAGCCCAAAGAGGTTCTTCTCCAAATTCAGCGCGGTATTCTATAATAGACTCCGCAGCTCCTCTCCATTGGGTAATGTCATGTCTTTGAAGTTCTTTTCCTCCAAGTGTAGTGGCATAAAAGAGGATGAAAGGAACAACAAACAGAACCAGAAGTGCTATTATGTGTTGTCGGGATTTTGGAAGCTTGTAGAAGAAGTCTGAAGAAGGAGTATTTGAAGACATGGATATGGGTTATTCAATTACTTTTGGAACACGGAAATAATCAGAGTCGGCATCGGGAGCATTCTTTAATGCGTCTTCATGTGAAAGAGGGTGCTTGGTTTCATCTTTTCTTAAACGGCTTTCCATTTCAATAACATGCTCTAATGGTTCTACTTCAGTAGTATCTAATTCATTAAGTAGCTCCATATAACCAAGAATTTTATTCATGTCTCCGGCTAGACTTTTAACTTCTTCTTCAGACAATTGAAGTCGAGCTAAATTGGCTACATATCGAACATCTTTTTCAGTAACAGACATTGTATTGTTCTCTTTTTTGATTTCTTAAGGTAAGAAAGAAAGCCCTAAAGGGTAATGTATTTACTTAATAAAATTGTGGAATAAGTTTAACCACATAAATTTAGGAATCATTGGGTTTTTCTTTGACGAAGAATACTATATTAGATCATGACAAAGAAAAAAGTGACCATTTTAAATAGTTCAGGCTTGCATGCACGGCCTTCAGCGGCGCTTGTAAAACTAGCCAGCAAGTTTGAATCTGAATTCTATATTCATATGTACGGATACAGAATCAACGGAAAAAGTATTCTTGGGGTGATGACATTAGCCGCGGAACAAGGAGCAGAACTGGAATTTGAAGTTAATGGTCCTGACGAGGAAGAAGCCATGGAAAGTATTACTGAATTGGTAAATAATAAATTTGGTATGCACGATGAGTAACTAGCATGGAAAAGTTAGCGACTCAAGAAATATCGATAAAAGGTCTTCCGGGTAGCGAAGGTATAGCAATTGGAGATGTTCTTGTTATTGACAACAAGAAGAGAAAGGTTCAGCCAAAAAAGATTAATTCGGAATCAATTCTTAGTCATCTTAAAAGCTTTGCGAAATCAAAGCAGCTATTTCTTAAAGAACTTGACACCCTCTCAACAAATCTTGATACAAAAACAGCGGGTATTTTAGAAACCCAAAAGCATATTGTTTCTGATGTTGAAATTGAAAAACGAATTAATGCTTCTATCGAAGTGGAGCAATACTCCGTTGATTATTCCATTTATAAGGTGTTTAACGAATTTATTGAGCGATTAAGAGAGAGCGGCTCCGAATTATTTCAGCAGCGTATTGTAGATATAGAAAATATTAGGGACCGCTTAATTGGGTTGTCCTGCGAAAATAGAAACGCTCTTATTGTTGAGAAGGGGACAATACTCATAGTGAAAGATATTAGTCCAACCGACCTGATACATTATTTCGAACAGGGAATAGGTGGATTGGTTATGGATAAAGGAGGAATAACTTCACATGCAGCTATTATTGCTCAGTCACTCGGAATACCATGTTTAGTAAGCACTAAAGATGCCGTTTCTTCTTCGGGTTTATCAAAGAAAGCAATACTTGATGCAAATAACGGAGAGCTTATACTTAATCCCTCATCTCAAACTACATCAGACTACAAAACAGCTCAAAAAAAAGAGAAAAGGCTGAGGAATGCCGTTGCGGTTACAAGTAAGCCTTCAACAACAAAGGATGGTAAAGATTTTACGATTAGAGCAAATATTGAATTTGTTCAGGAGTTAAAACTGGCCAAAAAATTTAATGCAACTGGTATCGGGCTACTCAGAACTGAGGCATTATTGTTTGGGGGAATTGCCAATAAAAGTGAATCTGAGCAGGATAAGTTTTATGAAGAGGTGCTCTCAAAAAGTGAAGGGGAAGTAACTATACGTCTATTTGACGTTGGGGGCGATAAGTTAATTTCTCATACACACGAAGAGGCAAACCCGTTTTTAGGTTGGAGAGGCATTCGAATGCTACTTGATGAAGGGGAGATGTTTAAAAGTCAGCTCCGATCTATTCTTAAAACTGCAGGTAAATACCCAGGTAGGATTAAGATTCTGGTTCCAATGATAAGCTTTGTAGAAGAAATCGAAGAAGTAAGAACTGAGCTCAATATTTTACAGGATGAGTTGAAAAATCAGGGTTTTACTGTTGATGAAGGTGTTCAGCTTGGGGTTATGATTGAGGTTCCAAGTGCTGCTTTAATGGCTGATCATATAGCAAAAAAAGTAGATTTTTTAAGTATTGGTACAAATGATCTTACTCAATATACATTAGCTGTAGATAGAGGTAATGAACGCATTTGCTCGATGTATCAACATTATCATCCGGCTGTTTGGAAGCTTATACAAACTTCTTACGATGCCGCAGTAAACAATGGTATTCAAATCAGTGTATGTGGTGAATTAGCTGGAGACGAAATAGGCGCTGCTTGTTTACTAGGGCTTGGGATTAACGATTTGAGTATGTCTCCTTCATCTATACCAAAAATTAAAGGTCTGCTTATTCAGCGTTCTCAAGAGGAGCTCCATAAATTTTCGAAAGCAGTGCTCAACTGTTCTACCAGTGAAGAGGTTAGAGAGTTATATCGAGCCTGGGATTAAGAGACTATTTATCTAAGTTTTTAAGTGGTTCTAAGCATATGCTTAATCTGGTTTGGTAAGGAAACGGTTCCATATTAATTCAGTAAGGTATTTATCTATTATTTATTTAATAAATAAGTCAAACAATGTGATTGTATAAATTTGTTTACGGTATTTTTATTGATTCAATTAAATAATAAAAGTAAATTTGCAGCTTCTCCTAATTAAACTAAAACAAACTGATTGTTGAAATGTTAGAAAAGAAATTTACCCCTAAGAGAACTGTATGTAAGGTAACATTTACTGTTCCTTCTGAGATTGTTGAAAAAGAAGTATCACTAGCCGGAGATTTTAACGACTGGGATGCTACCGCAATTAAACTTGAAAAGAAGAACGGATATTATGAAACTGAGCTTCGTCTGAAACCAGAATCAGAGTATCGGTTCAAGTATTTAATTGATGGCGAAACATGGGAAAACGACTATGAAGCCGATGCCTATGTTGCCAACGAATTTGGCACAGAAGATTCTCTGGTTACAATAGGAAAGTAATCCCTTTGTTTTTAACCGAGCAATTTGAAGATCAATTAGCTACGTCCTGGTTAGGACGTAGCAATTTTTATTTCTCTGAATTGGATTCCACCAACTCATATGCTAAAAGAATGAGCAGGGTGGATAGCTTACATGGCACTTTAGTTATTGCTGATTCACAGACTAAAGGAAGAGGACAGTATGAACGCGCCTGGGAGTCAGAGTCAGAATGCAACTTGATGTTCAGTCTGATATTTGAGCCGACTAATCAACATAGATTAACGATACTAACTCTTTCATGTGCACTTGCTGTAGCGGATGTATGTAGCGATTATGCTAAAACTAGTTTTGATATAAAGTGGCCTAACGATGTTCTGATCGATGGGAAAAAGCTATGTGGTCTACTTACAGAGGCAGTATTCAATGGAAATGTGTTGGATAGAGTAATTGTTGGTATTGGGATTAATATAAATCAGCGTGAATTTGAAGCTGAATTAAGTGACTCTGCAATTTCACTTGCCCAAATAACAGATAAAGAATATTCAAGAGAGCAAATATTAGCCCGTATTCTAACGAAAATAGAATACTACTACCGGCTATGGGAAACCAGAGAAATCGAGTTAGTCCGCACGATCAATAAAAATATGATTGGGTATGGACAATGGGCAAAGATATTTGTGAACAACGACCTAAGAGAAGGGACTTTTAAATTTCTGGGTGTTAATGAACATGGTGCGTTAGTTGTATTGAATAAGGATCTTGAAGTGGATACTTTTTCGTATGAACAAATCCGTGTCCAAATCGATTAAACAAAGTTTAGTCAATCACCTTTCTTCATTAAAAAAGAAAAACCCCAGCTTCATTATAGGGGTTAGTGGAGGAGCTGATTCAATGGCTCTTTTGTATCTGCTTTCAAAAGTTGAAGCAGAGCTCTTTGTTGTACATATCAACTATGGATTAAGAGGCGAAGATTCAGACCTGGACCAGGAACTTGTTGAAGGAATGTGCACGGAATGGAACATTGAGTGTTGTTCTGTACGTCTAGAGTCGGCTCATGCAAAAGTGGAGAATTTTCAGAAATGGGCACGGGATGAACGCTATCGGATTTTCAGGGATATTAAAGCCTATCAGAAGGCCGATTTTATAGCAACTGCTCACCATCAAGACGATCAACTTGAGACTATTTTTCAAAAACTATTGAGAGGAAGCGGGATTGGTGCCTGGGATGGAATGCAAGTTGTTGAAAAGGATATTTTTCGACCTCTCTTAAGAATTAGCAAAGAAGAGATTTATACTTTTTGCGAAGAGAATGCGGTTCCTTTTAGAGAAGATGTAAGTAATCAAGAAAACAAATACGCTCGAAATCTTCTTAGAAATAAAGTGTTTGAAGAATTTGAAGAATTCTTCCCTGGATGGAGAAATAATATCCTGGAACTTGAAGAACGAAGTAAGTCCTATCAGGCTGCTCTTGATATAGTTTTTGAAAAAGTCTTCAATGGCTCAGGGATTGAGCTTGATTCATATAATATGTTGGATGAAGTGCTGAAGGCAGAAGTGCTAAAGAAATACATACTCACTTTGAATGAGGATGTACCACTTTCTAAAGGCCAATTACTGGAGCTTAAAAAAATAGGAGATACTCAAACAGGTACATCCATTGAGCTTGGTGAGTGCGGCCACTTATATAAAGAAAGAGAACAAATCTTTTTCAAACTTTCCGACCTAAAACAAAAAGATCAGAGTTTAATACAAAAAAATGAGATAGAAGATGGATTGGTATTAAATGGATTCAGTTTTTATTTCTCCTCAGAATCGAAGCCAGGGGTATTAAATCTTGACGCTGATTGTTTGAGTTGGCCAGTTACAATAAGAAATTGGCGAGATGGAGATTCCTTCAATCCCCTTGGTATGGAAGGTTCGCAGAAGGTTTCAGACCACTTGACAAATCGTAAACTTCCTTCATCATTGCGGGAAAACGCCCGGGTGCTTTGTGGTAATGATGGAGTCATTTATTCCGTTTTATTTCCTGAAATAGCTTCAAACGGAGAGTTTGGTACTATTTCGGAAAAAGTGAAATATAATTCGCATACTTGCAGCTATTTAATTATCCAACAAGTGGTATAAGAAATGAGCTTTTATTTACCGGATTCTGTTGAGTGCAACGGGGAAATTTTTGATGTATTTATCACCAAAGAGCAGATAGATGCTAGGATTTCCTTAATGGGCGAGCAGCTAGATAAAGACTTTGATGGCAAGAACCCCATTTTTATTGGTGTACTGAACGGAGCATTTATCTTTCTGGCAGATATCATGCGCAATGTTACTATCGAATGCGAAGTCGATTTCATGAAATTGAGTAGTTACGGTGATGCTAAGGTGTCGTCAGGAGAAGTAACTGAGCTGAAAGAAATTGATGCAAAGATTAAAGGGAAGCATATCATACTTGTTGAAGATATAATCGATACTGGGCTTTCTATGAAGTACATAGTTGAAAAGATGAAAGAGAATGAACCAGCATCAGTGTCAGTGATTACATTATTGCATAAGAAGGATGCTACCGTTCATGATGTTAATATCGATTATGTAGGCTTTGAGATCCCAACAAAATTCGTTTTGGGTTACGGATTAGATTATGCCCAAAAGGGTAGAAACCTGGCTCAGATTTACGCCATAAGGGAAGACAAATAAACAAACTTAACATTGCTTAGACATACTGAGCACCGTATATTTGTGCCCCTTCAAAAAGGAGAGGTGGCTGAGTGGCTGAAAGCGCTCCCCTGCTAAGGGAGTTTAGGTGGAAACACTTAACGAGGGTTCGAATCCCTCCCTCTCCGCTCTACTTCGCCAAGGCTTCGTAGAGCAGGCTCGGTTGGTCTAGCAATTTTTGTAGTAGCTCAGATTACTATTAAAATCTTCCTTTCAATTCCGAGCTACTCCTTTAGTTCGCATCAGGAATTCACCTAAATATGAATCATGTGGAATACCCGGTTCCAGGAAAGTAGTTGGTGTATTTCCTAGATAAAGGTTAAGTATGGATGGTTCATTGAGCAAACTGTCTATAAGTTCTTCATCTCGAGTAATCGCTGTTAAAACTAAGGTATCTTTTAGTGGAGGTATTCCATAGTCCTTTGACCAAGGTGCAACCCATACGCAAGGAAAGGGCAATTCAACTCTTGTTTGCGATGCGTTTGGATCATTAAGAAGAAAGACTGCTGGGCGTAAGACAGCAGCTCCGTCTCCAAGATCATGAACCACTTCATTTAATATAGGCTTTGTTCCAAGCGCACGTTGATGCAATAGATTTTCTAGTGCTAATGCCTGATCCAGCTGCTGTACAGGTAAAATCGCTTTATCATGATCTGGCGGGTGGCTCGGCATTTTTGCTAAGCGGTCGGCAAGAGCCTTTGCAAATGGAGCCGGGTCGCCTTCGACAAATATAGCCGTGGTATTAATACAGTTAGTTGCGCCTTTTCCAGCAACGGATTCGATGATCATATCCATGCTTTCTTGCCAGGCATCTTCCGTGATAAGAATTTTGGATCGTCCCGGGCCCTCAGTTAGTACGGTGGGGCGATTATGGTATTTTTGAACCATGGCATCACCGCCATATACTATAGACAAATCGGATGCCTCGACGATATCTTCAGCTTCTGCATGGTTCGTCGGTAGAAACATGATTTGATCAGTGTCAAAACCTGCCATATGCAGAGCTCGAATTAATCGGTAAGGAGTTAGTGGCTCGCGTTGGGAAGGGCGAACTACTACTTTATACCCGAGTGCCAATGCTTCAAGCCAAAGTGAGTGAACACTAGGTGTGTTTCCTGAAGCAAGAACACCAAATATGTTACCTCTGCGAACCCACACAGCTCCTCCATCTAAAGTTTGGGGCGCTCTCCAATCGTCGACAGCAGCTAATGGACGGGCAAATGCCGATGTTTGATATGCTTTGATTGCAGATTCGGCTATTATTTCCGTTGATTTACGGGCCATATATAGAGGTAAACCGCAGATACGGCTCACCATGCGTTGGTAGGTGTCTGGAGACATGCCATCGATAGATTCAGTGGAAAATATTTCTCCCGCTTTCGCCAATATTTCAGCTCTTTTTTCCACTGATTTCGGTGCTGCTTTATGCATCGCTGAGATACTGCGCCATAAGAATAGACGAGGAATTAAGCTCAGGCGAAGAGTAGGCACGCCACGAACATCCTTGACTATGGTATGACGGCGAGTTCGGTAGGAACCACTTGGGCCAATGGAGTCAATCGGGATGAGAGTATCAGGAGATGGCATAATTAATAGACTCCTTCGATTACTGTCTTTCCCTCAAATGTTTGAACTGGATAAACATCCGCAACAGCATCACCTAAGTGTCCCGAAAGGGCTTCAACTCTTGTTCCCATATCTCTCTCGAGATTATTAGGCAAAAACATATTTCTACTAATATGATGCATTAACAACTGACCTCGTTCGCCATAGGGTACTTCTTCGTGAGTATCAGGATGAACAACCTTGAAGGTTACGAAGGGAGAGAGAGGATCGAATACACAAAGGTCGTCATTACGCTTCTCGGGTCGCTCGATCACTCCGCCAAGCATCATAGCACTGCCATAGTTACCAACCAGGGAGACCTCTGGAAAAACCTTATTACGGTAAAGCTCGCGTGTATCGGCATCCATGTGCGCACCACCCCATTGAATACCGGTTACTTTTTCATTTATTAAATCAACCAGTTTATCTTCGCGAGCCATGCGCTCAAGTAAAGGTGGTGTTGTGATTAGGAGCCCTATATCCTGAGTCTCTAAAATAGTACTTGCTTGCTCAACAAGGTGACGAACATACCGCTCAACCTCTTCCTTGTGTCCAGCTTCTAAGCTACGTTTCACCCAACGGGGATCCAGATCTATTGGGAAATTCAAGCCTCGGGTTCTCCGTGCCCTTTCCGCAGTATAAGCACCAAACATATGAGGCCCCGAAGGACCGACGTAACAAATATTTTTGCCTGGTAGAATTCCATGAGCCGCGACCTTTTCATCTTGCCAACTAAGTTGAAGGTTCACCCAATCTTCGAGAACTACGACGCGCTTAGGGATTCCGGTAGTACCACCGGAGTCAAATACACCGAAAACAGGGGGTTTCGGGCCATAGCCCACAGGGATAAGGTTTTGAACCGGTACTTTTCGCATCTCATCTACTACATTTGGAAACTTCTGTAGATCTGCGAAGGTCTTTATTTCTTTCTGAGGGTCAAAACCCAATATTTTACTTCTTTCAACCCAATAGGGTGAGCCAGTATTCGGATTGAAATGCCAGCTCATTGCAGCTGCGATGAAGTCTTTTTCTTTAACTTCAGATCCAATTCGTTGATCTAAAATTTCAGTGATCATTTTAGTTGGCTCCTATCTTTTTTAAAATTATCTCTGTCCGTAGATTGTAAAATATAAAATATAACTTAGACTGCTAGTCCAAACTCTTGAAGCACAAAAAAAATGGCGAATTCACCTTATAAAAACGACTCGGTCAATCGCGAGACCTTCTCTTTCATGTTAGATGGAAAGTCGCTTCAGGTAGAGGACGTTTTCCGTTTTTTAGCGGCTGAATCTTGCGAGGTTAAACTTGAACCTGAAGCAGCGGGGAATGTTAAGGCCTCTAACGATCAGGTTCGAAAATGGTTAGCAGAAGGGCGACCTATTTACGGATTGACAAGAGGATTGGGTCCCTTAAAAGACAAGGTATTAGTGAGTGAAGAACAGATCGACTTTCAAATGAGGATACTGGAATCTCATGCGACGGGCATAGGTCAACCCTTTTGCGATCAGATTTCTCGAATTGCCCTGCTACTTAGGGCCAATGTTGCTAGCAGTGGTTCGTTTGGTATCCGTATAGATTTGATCCAACGTTACTTGGATTTGTTGAATGCTGGTGTGATTCCCATTATGCCATGGGAGGGATCTCTGGGTAGTGGTGACCTGCAACCAATGGCCGCACTCGGACTAGTAATGGCAGGTAGTCCGCATGGTGTGGCCAAATACAACGGCGATATTGGTTCCGCGCCAGACATACTCGCGAGAGCAGGAGTTGATCCATTATTTACTTTGGAGATAGAGGAGGCCCTTTCGATTATTAGCGGTAGCACCGTATTAGCAGCGGGTGCGGTTTATTCGCTTTACCGGATAAAACATCTTCTTTATGTGATGGAGGCTTGTTTCGCCCTGACCATGGAGGCTCTCCGCGGTGAAATAGGTGCATTAGACTACCGTATTCATGAATCGCGTGATATACCTGGTCAGATTATTTCGGCACATACAGCACGCACTCTTCTAAAAGGTAGCGAGTGGACAACAGATGAAGGACGTGCACGTCTTGGTGAAGTTAACCCACGTATACAGGATGCAGTTAGCCTCCGCTCAACACCGCATATTTATGGGTCGTTACGGGAGACCTATAGCTTCGTGTCCGATGCGATGAACCGAGAGATCAATGCCGCGTCTATGAATCCACTTGTCTTTCGGAATATAGAGCAACCAGATTGCTTTGATGTTGTAATGGGTGGAAATTACGATGGTTCTCATATGGCGCACCTTTTAGATTACCTCAATATTGTCCTTACTGATGTAGCTGGTCTTTCTGAGTCACGTTCCGCACGACTGATTTCACCTCAAGCTAGCTATGGACTCCCCGCCAACCTGGCCGGCGGTCAGCCTGGGCTCAACTCTGGTATGGTACAAGTTCAGTCTCTCCAACTCTCTATTATTGGGCAAATGCGTCAGCAAGCTACGCCAGCAAGCATCCATTCCCTATCAGGAAAAAGCATGCAAGAAGACCACAATAGCATGGGTAATAGTTCTTTGTATGATTTGCAGTTAAACCTGGATATGTGCGAGCAAGTATTGGCCATTGAGTTAATGCTTGCTGCACAAGCCATTGACCTTATTCGAGATCGTATGCACCCGATGAAAATGTCACCGAAAACTGAGGCAATACACACCTTGATTCGCAGTCATATTGAGATGGTTATGGAAGATCGTTTTCTTCGGGAAGACATCGAAGCATTGATTGACCTGGTTCGCGGTCAGGAGTTAGCGGCTTTAGTTGAAAATTTGCTAGAAGAGTGATGGCTTAATCATGAACAGACAGCTGGAGTTTAAGCGGACTTAAGGAGGGTTCGAATCTCTCCCTCTCCGCTCTACTTCGTCAAGGCATGGTAGAGCGAGCGCTCGGTTGGTAAGGTAATCTTGCAAGAGCAACTAATTGATAAACATCTATTTCAGAGCTTCCAGTACTTGTTGTTTATAACTTACTCCAATCGGGATTTCTCTATCTTCAAGGTGAATAATATTGCCTTCTAAAAATCGAATGGCGTCAATTTGAACGATATATGATCTATGAGTACGCAGAAAAGCATTGGAAGGGAGTTCTTTCTCTAGTGCCTTGAGACTTTGTAAAGAGATAATGCGTTGCCCTTGCTTGGTGTAGAACGAGACATATTCCTTCAGTCCCTCTATTAAAAGTATATCAGAGAATTTTAGTCTATATATTCGATGATTAGAAGAAATGGAAAGATGATTTTTTGAATTTGTGACGGATTCGACTCTGGGAAAAATAAGTCTATGGACTTTTTCAATGGCCTGCAGGAAACGTTCAAAGCTAAAGGGTTTCAATAAATAATCGGTCACATTTAGATCGTATCCTTCTAAGGCGTAATCAGGATAAGCGGTTGTAAAGATGACCTTGGGTCCGTTTTTGATTGATTTTAGAAAATCAGTTCCTTTTATATCTGGCATCTGGATATCAAGAAACAGCAGGTCTATTTCATTACTGTTTATCAACGGGAATACTGCCAGTGGACTTTTAAAAGTACCAATCACAGATAGCCCTTCTACCCTTTTAGAAAAGTTTTTTAGGAGCTCCCTAGCTGGTTGCTCATCATCTACAATTGCACATCTAATGGGTTCCATTCAACTCAATGCTAAGTTCGATCTTGTATTGATAAATATCTTCAAAAAAATTGATAGAGTGACGTTCAGGATAAAGTAGCTGAAGCCGCTTCTTCACGTTAGCAATTCCCACACCTCCGGTTTCGTCTTTTGTTGTGGGTATAGGCGGAATGCTGTTTTCAACTTTAAAGCAAAGTTTCCCAGATTCCTTTACTTCAAGAGAAATGTCAATCCAGCTTTTGTCAGTGTCTTCGATTTTACTATGCTTAAAAGCATTTTCGACAAAAGGCATGAGCAGCATGGGGCTTATTTCTGCATTATTTCCCTGATGATTAAAATGAATATTCGATATCTGGTCATCCTTTAATTTTTGAAGCTCGATATAATTGCTAATATACTCGATCTCTTTCTCGAGGGAGACTTTATCGACATTGCATTCATAAATAAGGTATCTAAGCATGCTGCTTAGTTTCACTAACATATCCGGGGTTTTCTCAGATTTTGTAACTGATAGTGAATAAATATTATTTAGGGAGTTAAAAAGAAAATGTGGGTTGATCTGTGACCTTAGAAACTTGAGTTCAGTCTCAAAGTTTTGTGTCTTGAGTTGTTCCAATTCCTGTTCAACTAATTGAGAATGCTCTGTTTTTTTAAGGATGAAGGATACCATTAATAGCATAATAGCAGGGACCGAGATGGGAATGAGCCTAAGAAAAATGGGAGGTTCAACTGAACTAAAATCGTTAGGGTTATTCATCATAAAAAGGGGCACAGGCTGTGGTTGAATGAGCCCTTCAAGAGCTACAGCTCCAATAAAAACAAAAGTGCAAAGAACAATTACTACCGAAAAAAGATAAAGCAGATTCTTACCTCTGAAATAAAGAGATGGAATGAGGTAGGTGTAATTGACATAAAAAATGGAAGCATGAACAAAAGTAATGATACTCGCAACTAGCAACGCATTGATTAGAGTAAATTGCTCATTAGCTACAAAAAAGAATAATGTGAAGTAAATGCTCCACAACAAAAAATGCAGTAAGTATTTTCTTATAAAATCCATTTTCCCTTTTTCAATTCATCTCAAAAATACAGGGGGTTTTTTAAAAGAGATCATTTTTTCAATCAATAACTCAAAAAGTTCAACCAAAGAGATCATTTAGGTAATCAAAGGTACTCATAGATTTTTTCCTTTCATTGGTTGAATAATTTTTCCAGATAGAGTGATTATGCTGAGTTTTGGGCAATAAAAAATAGGTCATGCCCAGAAAAGCACTTTTTTCACTATTCATCTATATCGTTTCAACTACGGCATTAATTGCTCAAGACAATTCCGAAATTTTAGTAAATGGTACATACCTTAATCAAGATTTGTATTCCATTTTTGAAGCATTGGAAGAGCGTTATGGTATTACAATCGATTTTGAATCAGAGGTAGTTTCAAATGTAAAAGTCCTTGGAGTTTCATTTTCAAATCGACCCCTTGAACGAGTATTCGAAGCTCTTTTAAAAGAATTTGAAGTGGATTTTCTTGTAGAAGGAAAAACGGTAAAAATTAGAAAAAAGGGAGTGAGACTTAAGAAAACTCCCGATCCAACAAGGGTTAATTTCACTCTTGAAGGCAAAATAATAGATCAAAGTTCAGGAGAAACACTTCCCTATGCCACGGTATATTTACCTGATACTGAAAAAGGTACTAGTTCAAATGTTGATGGATTTTTCACTCTTTTCAACACACCAAGTGATACCTCCATCATTGTGGCGCAATACATTGGGTATAAAACGCTCACACTTCAGTTGCTACCAGAAAGTATTGATGGAAATTTCATAACCATCGAGCTTGAGCAGTTTACAGAAGAATTGGAAGAAATTGTAGTTACAGATCAAAAAGAACATATGATCAAAGCTTCAAATGGGGTAAGTTCAGTGTCAATTTCTCCTGCTCAACTTTCTTCTCTACCTAGTCTCGGGGAAAAGGACATCTTCCGATCTCTCCAGATGCTTCCAGGTATAAGTGCTACTAACGAAACCTCTTCCGGACTTTTTGTTAGGGGCGGTACTCCCGATCAAAACCTCATTTTATTTGATGGCTTTACTGTTTATCACGTGGATCACTTTTATGGTTTTTTCAGTGCATTCAATTCTAATGCAGTTAAGGATATACAATTCTATAAAGGAGGGTTTGAACCCAAATATGGCGGAAGGTTATCAAGCGTAGCAGTACTGACAGGAAAGAATGGGAACACAAAAAATGCTTCAGGAAACTTTGGGATTAGTGCCCTAAGTGCCAATGGATCATTAGAATTGCCCTTTGCCGATGGAAAAGGATCCATGTTTTTATCAGCACGTAGATCCTACACCGATATTGTACAAAGCGGGATTTATAACAACATTTTTGGGTTGTTCGAAGAGGAATCAGATAGTGATCAGGGTAATGTTGGTCCGCAAGCCCGATTCGGAGCTACTGAAACAGAACCTGCTTTTTACTTTTATGATTTAAACGCAAAAGCTACATATAGACCTAGTAATAGCGATATCCTTTCCTTTTCCTTCTATAACGGGCAGGATAAACTGGACAACTCGAGTGATTTTAATAGTAGTCAGTTTAGTGGAGTATTCGGAGGAGGTGGGAGCGAATCAAACTTTGGTTTTACAAATGATACCAAAGACATCAATGATTGGGGTAATGTAGGTTCAAGTCTTCGTTGGGGACGTCAATGGAACAATAGATTGTATTCTAACTCTGTGCTGTCCTACTCAAAATACTTTACAAATCGGGATTTATTTACCACCAACGAAATAACTCGAGCTGACTCTACTTTTGAAGTTCGGGATGGTACTCTTGAAGACAATAATGTGATTGATTTTACTTTCAAGAACGATAATGATTTTCAGCTCAATCAAAATCATACTATATCCTTTGGTCTTCAGTACACTTATAACAATGTTGATTACACCCAAATCAGAAATGATACCTCGGTAGTACTAGATAGGAATGACAAAGGATCTGTACTGGCCGGATATATCCAGGACAGCTGGAAACTCTTTGACCGATTGACCTTGAATTATGGGGTTAGAATCAATCAGTACAGCGAAACGAATGATACCTATGTTGAGCCTCGCGCTTCCTTTTCTTTTAAGGTCACCCCTTCCTTAACCCTTAAAGGGGCGTGGGGCTACTTCAATCAATTCGTTACAAGAGTAGTTCGTGAGGATGTGTCTCAGGGAAGCAGGGATTTTTGGCTGTTAGCTAATGATGAGCTTAACCCGGTTAGCTCGGCTACCCATTATATAGCGGGGATATCTTATGAAACGGCTGGTTTTTTGTTCGATATCGAAGGATATCACAAAGACATGACAGGTCTTTCTGAGTACACATTAAGGTTTACAAACTCTGGCTTCTTGAATTCCAGGACTACTCAACTGGATGAATTCTTTTATGAAGGAACAGGCTATTCAAGAGGGATTGAATTTCTTGCTCAGAAAAAGTTTGGCAAATATACTGGTTGGTTGGGGTACACTTTGAGTGAGACCATTCATGAATTTCCCGATTTATCCGAAGATCCTTACCCGGCGCTTCATGACCAAACGCATGAGTTTAAATTAGTAAACAGCCTTCGTCTGGGAGATTTCAACCTGTCAGGAACATGGGTATATGCAACTGGAAAGCCTTATACAAGCCCAACTGGCGGGTATGAAATTACGCTTCTTGATGGAGTAACCAACACCTATGTGTCAGTAGGGGATAAAAATGCATATCGGTTAGCAGATTATCACCGACTAGATCTTTCCGGAACCTATGGATGGGATTGGGGTTCCGGGGTATGGGCTGAAGTAGGACTATCCATCTTCAATGCTTACAACAATACCAATACCTGGTACAAGAAGTTTGAAGTCATCGAAGGTGATCTGATTACAACCGATGTAAACACCATTGGTTTTACCCCAAACATATTTTTCAACATCAAGTTTTAAGCATAATGAAATCAAGAGCACTCTTAATTGCTGCCATGATTACCCTGACTTCGTGTTCTGATGGGACGGTAAATCTATCAGTTACTGAAGAAGTGGTGGTAGAAGGATTTATCTATTCAGGAAACCCGGTCAATTCAATACATATAAGCCGACTTATTCCATTTATTTCTGAAGAGGAGGAAGATTTTTCCATCAATGATGCAAATGTTCTTATCGAATGGAATGATACGAGTTATTTACTTAGCCCTGATGGTAATGAATCAGGTGCCTATCTTTACGAAGGCAACGACCTTCAAATTATAGATGGAAATACATACGTACTTTCCTTTGAATATTTCGGGGAGCGAATAGTTTCAAGCACAACGGTACCAGAGAAACCACAGGGTTTATCGGTATCTGATCCAAGAATTGAAATTGAACAAATCAATGAACTCCAGGATTTATTTGAGCGAACAGAAATACCAAACATTGAAATCTATTGGGATAACCCGGAAGGAAACTACTATTTCGCCAGAGTAGAGAATATAGAGAGCGATCCCGAGGAGATAGTTACTATCGATTTTGGAGATAACGAACGAAATTTGAGTTTTGAAATAGAGCCCACCAATCTGGATGTATTCAATGTGATCCCATTTACGCTAACCCATTACGGGAGATATCAGGTGGTTCTATATCATGTAAATCAGGAATATGTGGATCTGTATGAATCGGGAGATCAGGATTCCAGGAATTTATCAGAGCCTCCTTCAAATGTTGAAAACGGATTGGGAATATTCACTTCGTTTAGTAGTGATACACTGATTTTTAGCATAGAGAAGGGCTAATTTTTTAGGGATAATTTCCTATAGCTATGTAGGTATTCTCTGACTGGGAAGCCTACTTTTTGTTTTAATAGAAGTCCAGGAAACGAGGCTCTTTAAACGCCAGAATGCGTCATTCCGCAGCCTTCCCTCCGTATGAGACTTTGGAAGGCGGGCGAAAGCCGGAATTTGGATTCAGATCAAAAGTAAGTTCTGCTTGTAAAAGCTAAATCTAGATTCCCGCCTCCTCGGGAATGACTAAGAAACGGTGAAGTTTCATAAGCTTCTTATCCCGAATTCATATTACTTTACTATCAATAACGCCCATGCATCTTCTTTTTTTAGAAGATTGCGTAGAGCGTGTTTAATGATCCAAGCTCTTTCTTTGGTCGCATCTTTTTTCCAGTTTTCAATTATAGCTTTTGCGATCTCAGGATTGTCCTTCAAAATATCATTCAGGCAATTCGCCACTGATTTCTGTATATATTTCTTCGTGTCATCTTTCAGGTTTTCAAGAATAGGTAGCAGCGGGCTTGGATCATCTATAAATTGATCAAGCTTTGGTGCCCATGGCAAACGTGGTCTACCTCCTTCGCTTGCAAGCCGTCGAACATGAAAGTTGGAATCCTTAGACCATTCTTCCATCACCTCGATGGTTCTTTCAGGGTATTTCTCTATATATGGCCGAATGGTGTATTCACCGGTATTTCTTTTGGTGATTTCTTTAATACCATTCATGGATTCTTCAAAGTTATCTAGTCCGTACTTCTCAATGAATTTGGCAATGGGCATCACCCAGTAAAAATTGGCGAACATCCCGGTTTCTTCTTCATTTTCAGGTCCGAGAATAGAAAGCAGAACAGTGAGGTTTCTCAGATAGCTCTTTCCCAAAAAGCTATCCAGTTCATCGGCTATCACTTCTACCCGGTCTTTTAGCTCTAAAGGCTGAACCTGTTCATCGATAGATGTCGAAAAAGCAGCTACATCAATAGAATGTCCTGCTTCAATGATCTTATTCCCCAAAAGAGTAGCCAGTTCTCCGTCAAACCATAGTTTTAGTTGTTTATAAGCCATCGATAACCTCTTTTAGACTCCCATTAATGTTACTACCAGTTTTCTGCTTCCACCATGAATCCGATGCTCACATAAATAAACTCCCTGCCAGGTTCCAAGATTGAAACGTCCATTGGTAATTGGAATAGAAACGGAAGAGCCAAGAATAGAGCTTTTTATATGTGACGTCATATCATCAGCTCCTTCATAGGTATGTTGGTATAGGCTCATATCCTCAGGTACAGCTCTCCTGAAATGCGTTTCAAAGTCTTCTCTAACGGTTGGGTCAGCATTTTCATTGATTGTTAAGCTGGCACTGGTATGTTGAATAAAAATATGAGCTATTCCGGTGTCGATCTCTTTTAGTTCAGGCAGATGATCCAAAACTTCCCGAGTGATTAAATGGAAGCCTCGAGGTTTTGCTGTAAGCCTGAATTCTTTTTGGAAAGTTTTCATCACTATTTAATTCATTACATTCTTCATGGAGAAGAAAAGGTACTAAAAGAACACCTCTTGGAAGAAATATCGAGAAAATCTGAAATCAAAAGAGAACTTGAAGAATGCTTTTCTTCATTAGAAGCAGGAGGTATTGACTCTTTTGCGGCAGCCATTCATCAAAGGATTTTAAGCTATAAAGTAAAATTTCCACTTCTTGAATATTGCGGACAAGAAATAGTACATAGAGTAAAGCCTGAGGAACATCTGGAAATCTGTGAAAAGCTTACAGGGTCACAGACCATTGGAGAAAATGTACTTATAGGCACCATTCTTAAGCTCAGACTTGGACTGAATTTTGATGAATCTATCAACAAAGCAATCAAATATATCTCTGAATCCTGGGATTGGTATGTATCAGACATCATCGGAGAAAGAGTATTTGGACATGCTTTTCTGAATTATCCGGGAAGAATGATTGATACTTTCGAGAAGCTAAAAAGCCATGAGAGTAAGTGGGTGGTTCGGGCGATTGGATCTGGTTGTCATAACGCCATTAAATGGGGACTCCCCAAGCCAGAAGTTGAAGAAGCCTTTAAAGTGTTGCTCAGCCTTTCTGGAGCAAAAGATCATCATATCAGAAGAGGAATTGGCTGGGCAGCCAAGACTACGGCTAAATTCCATCCTGATATCATTCAAAAATTTGAGGAAGAGATTTACAGTAAAGGGGTTGGCTCGTGGTTTAGAACCAAGATCAAGATTGGCTTAAGCAGGCATAGTTATGGTCTCAGAAATTGAAAGCAAAACCATACTCAACAAAACCAAGAGGAGAGACCCCTGGTTTCTGGACGATTATACGCTAAATCCATTTAGCGCATGCTCTTTCAACTGCTTGTACTGCTATATAAGAGGTAGTAAATATGGCGAACACATGGAGAAAAAATTAGCAGTTAAAGTGAATGCTGTTGGATTGTTGGAAAAGGAATTGGCAAGAAGGGCTAAGAAGCAACAGTATGGAATTATTGTGCTTTCATCCGCTACCGATCCATATTTGAAAGTTGAAGAAGAGCTTGGATTAACCAGACAATTGTTAGAGGTGATTTTAGAGTATCGGTTTCCGGTTCATATGATTACCAAGTCCGATCTCATAGTTCGGGATATTGATTTGATCAAGGAGATAAATAGAGTCTCTATTCTGCCAGAAGACTTGGGAGGTAAACTTGAAGGAAGTGCGATGGTCTCCTTTTCCTTTTCCACACTTCAGGATGAGGTAGCCAGAATATTCGAACCGGGAGCAACAACTCCTTCAGATAGATTAAAAGCTGTGGAAGAAGTCAAAAACTCAGGGTTAACAACCGGGATTAGTTTGATGCCTTTGATTCCCTATATATCAGACACCACTGAACAACTTGAATTAGCTTTTTCAACCTTTAAAAGACTTGGTGTGGACTATATTTTCCCTGCTACTATTTCTTTGTTTGGTTCAGGACTTGCAGATAGTAAACAGCTCGTAATGAGAGCTATAAAACGTCATTACCCACATCTGGAAGAAAAGTATCACAGGTTTTTTGACCATTCGGACCGGATGCCTGCTTATTACCAAACGGCCTTTTCAAAGAAGATGAGAGAGTTGTTAGACAAGTACGAAATTAAAGATCGAATACAGAATAGCTAGAACTCAATTTCATAAGGGTTATCCGGAGTACCTAATCCAGCTCCGGAATTAAATGATATACTATCTACTGAGCCAATGACTCTGTCTTCGCCGGATTGGTATAGCCGAAACCCTATTTTCCCTGTAGTTTGATTGTTATAGACTAATAAGAAATGGATTACTCTTCCCTGATGTACTTCACCTGTGGTAAAGCCTTGAAGATCATTATCGTGAAAAGCAGCAAGAATATCAGAAGTATCAGATGAAGAAGAGGCAAAAGCCACAACGCTCATATAATGCTGATAGGAGCTGGGGTCTATACTCCATTCGGAAGGATCATCCTCAAAAACCAAAACACCTGATTCTTTTTTACATCCGAAAAAAGCGACAAAAGAAAGGCAGAGATAAAAAGTTATCAATTGAATCTTCATAGCTTTCCTGTTATTTAATGAGTGTCATTTTTCTTATTTGGGTGAATTTATCCGCCTTCATTTCGGCAAAGTAAACCCCGGAAGACAATCCAAGTGCGCTTGTATCCCATTGTATGTAATGTATTCCAGCCGGGAGCTCTTCATTAGCTATTGTTGCTACTTTTTGTCCTAGAATATTGTATATGACAATGCTGAGGTGAGCTTTTATAGGCAAACTTACATTTAAGGTAGTACTTGGGTTAAATGGATTAGGGTAATTCTGGCTCAAAGAAAACTCAGTAGGAATTTCAGAATCTAAAACCGCCCGCTGTCTTACTGGAGCTAGTAAAGATCCGGTGTGATGAGTATCCGAGAAGATGACTTTATTATTGAGTCCTATTATTTCTTCAGACTCTGGATTAAGGAGCTTGAAGCTGACTGAGTCTGCTGTTGCGATGGAATGGTACACCATTAAGTAACTTCGGTATTCTCCTACCAAAGGAATCAAATTGAGGCGACCAATACCGGCAATCTCATCATTAATAAATGCACCTACAACCCACGAACTATCCAGCTCTATCTCATCAAAACCAAGAATAACGGGCATATTGTATTGATGTTCATATACACTTAATTCCCATTTAAGTCTGGATTCTACGGCTTCTTTCTGGCTGTATTGGGAAGAAATTATTCCTTTTGTAACAGGCAGGTTTTTAACTGGGCTCTGATTTTCAGAGTTGGTATGAATTTTTTGGTTAGTCGATCCAGTGTTATAAGAGAAAGAAAGGGTGTCGTCAGAAGTGGAAGTATAGATAAAACCATCTCCAGCTCTCAGCAGATTAAGACTACCAATCCATTGATTTATATTTCCACCTAGATATTCAGCAAATTGAGTTTGATTTCTGATAACAGAACCTTCTGTTGCATTTAGGTTAGCCAGAGCAGTATTTATTTGGACATTTCTTCGAATTGGGTAGCCGATCCAGGTATTACCAGGAGTAAGAGTTATAGTTTGGGCATCAGGGTCAATTTCCTGTCCAATAAAGGTGATAGTCTTGGCGGAATCGGTATTTATGTGGTAGGTCTCAGAAGATGAGAACTGCATTTTTCCCGGAACCCAGCGGTTGCCGGAAGTAGACCATGACTCGAACCTCGACTGACTGATTATTCGGTCGCCTTCACCAAAAGAGATGCCACTTAATGCATTATTGATTTGACTTTTTTCTTCTGTGTTAGTCAGATGTTCGGTAAACCATGTCCATCCTTTATTTAAAGTAACATGCTGAGCCACATCTCCTTCTGAGTTAAATTCGATCGGTGAAGAAAGTGAGCCCATTACCGTATTAGCTTCAAAAGAGAAGCTGTCATTAAGCTCCCAATACTCTTCAGCGTCCTCGGCATCCCACAACCGGAAGGTTATTTCTTCGCCATTTTGAACATTGCTATACAAATTCAGGAACAATAGATATTGTCCAGTTTCCTCTACAAGTTGAGGTGAAGCAAATCCTCTACATTCTCCATCAACAAAAGCAGCGACTATATCAAAAGAATCAGATGATGGAGTTCCCTTAAGAACCACCTCGCCAACTACCGACATTTGATATTCAAAATCGAGAGGTTCAACCTGCCATATAGGAGGACGCTGGAGTGCACGTATATCCAGTTGTAGAGGTTCATCACCTTCCGATGTTTCGACGGTTAGTGTATCAAAGTACTGACCAAAGTTTATCTCATCTGTTATTGAGAGCTGGATATCGACCTTACCATTGGCTCCAATTTCACCTTCCACGGGGGTAACACTTATCCAGTCAGGAATGTTGGTTAGAGTGAAGGAACTGGTTTGCTGTCCAATATTTCTTAACGGTATGCTGAATACGGTAGTAATATCAGTGAACACAGCTTCACTTAGAGTTTTTTGGTTCCATCGAATTGGGTTTCGATCTACTTCAAATTCCCATTCGATTGGGCTCGAAATCCAGTTTCCATGAATGTCTGCAAGAGTGTCTATTTCAGCTCTGAGGCGTACTCCTTCAATAAATCGGTTTTGTTCTTCTGGGGTAAGAATTATTGTAAATCCATCTGTACTGAATCGCATCGGGATTTCCCGGTCTTCTTCTGTATTGAAAAGACGAATCTGATCTACAAAGAGTGTTGTAGTATCAATTCGCTCATTAAAAGTGATGGCTATTTCCTGGTTAAAACCTAAGGATCCATTATTCGCTGGGCTTAGCTCTCCAAAAATAGTTGGCGAAGATCGGTCGATAATTCCATTCAGGTGGTTGCTTTCGCTAACGGTTCCATCCACACAAACGGACTTAACGCGCAAGTTAAATGCTCCATCTGCCAGATCATTATAATCCCAACTCATGAAATAGAAATCCTGGATTCCTATGCTATCAGAGCGCACTGAATCAGCAATGATCCAGAAGTCCTCTCCCGCATGTTGATATTCTAAAAGAAGCTGATCAAAGTCGGGATCATTAGGATTGTACCCGAACACCTGAACCGGGAAAGCTGTGCTATCATACTGATTAATCACAAAGTTATTAAAATTGGCAATTGCCACGTCACTTCCGCAAGCTTTTGAAAACTGAACATTGAAGAAAACAGTATCTACAGCATCAAGAAAGTGTCGGTTTTCGGTGGATAACCATAAATCATACTGCCCGGGAGCGTAAGCCATTAACATCAAACTGTCGTATTCAAAGGCCTCAGGACCACGTTCAACGGTTAAGGATGCCTGCACAGTTTCTCCTGCTGGTATGGTAAATGAGTTCGTTGCGGGAAGTGCTTTACCTCCTACTTTTAATACTGCTCCATCAGGGTTTGATTCAGGAATTAACCGAACCTCGTATACCCGTTCTTCGTCTGTTTCGCTTTCATTTCCAATGTTAAGTGTAAATTGCGCTTCCCCAGTAGGTGGCACATTCACAGCCTGATATGAATCCATAGTTAAAGACACGTTATCTCTTTTCGAAGTATTTTCTTCCCACGGATTGGTAGACTGCCCACCCTTTAATTTATAGAGTGGAAAACCCAGTACATCAGTTTCAATATCTACAGAAAATGCATCACCTTCAGTAGCGTCGTCAAGGACTATTCTGGTTTCTGTACTACCTTCAAACTCTATTTCTCGTTCCGAGTCTTCCGAGTATGTAGTTTTTAACTTGGTTTTGAACCCTTCTCCCGATCCCGCAACTGTTGTAATAATATCATCCGTAACCTCGGATTTGATTTCAATCTCATCCTCCCATTCGATACTGGATACAGATTGGTATCCAGCAATTGCCTCATAAGGCGCACCCGCGCTAAAAGAAATATTATTTTTGAAGAGTTGATCCGGTAAAACCTGGGGGATATTCAGTAATCCGAGAAAGTTCTGGGATGTCAATTGATTGTGGAACTCTAAATGGCGTTCCCAGTTTTCGACTTCTTTTTGAATATCTACATTAACATTAAAGTCAGGGGTTTGTTTTAAGTTAGGGATTAGCACTTCTTCGATAAATCCTACTGTGTAATAATAGAAGGTCTGAAACCCGTCAGGTTCTATTCCTAAACGTTTAGATATTTCAACCGATCCGTCATCATTTACTCGAAGTGATTGAACAACACCATATCTATAATTATGGGCTGCACCAGCTATGATATCATGTTTCCCATCTGCACTTTCAGCAGATTCATCGGTTTTTAATACCTCTTCAAATGTGATTGTTTTTCTGGATTTTAAATCAACTCCATAGGTGGTTTTAGAGCCTACCTGGTTTTCATCACGCACCTGCTCAAGAGTTTCAATAAGTACCCCCTCACCTTCAATCTCATCAATGCCACCTACTTCTACAGTTTCAAATTCTCTGTCTTCTGCTAGTTTAACCTCAAAGCTATTGGCATAAGTAAGTGTATACTCCTTTGTGATTTCAGAAAAACTTTTATCTCCGGGAGGGTCTCTCAAAACAAATAGAGGGCGATTAGGTGCAGTAGTAATGAATGAGTTTCCCACGGTTTGATGACCTTGTACATAAGCCCAAAACTCTCCAGTAGCTTCGCGACCATCTACGTCTTTACCTGTAATTTGAAGCTCTTTTTGGTAAGGGCGTTCACCACCATCCAGGAAATTAGGTCGTCCTACAATCATTTTATAAACAGGCATAGAATCCTTTCTTGTGATATCCGGATTCTTAAAAGTGATGGTGCGATTTGTTTCCTTTAGGGCAATTTTGTCATCTATTTTTACAGTTCCTGAATCGATATAACAATAGTTAAGTGCCCCGGTAGTGGAGTTTTTGTACTCTTCTCTAAGAATCATCTTAAAAAGGGTAGTATCCTGGCCTTCGGCTGCCATTCTTAAAACCGGAATATCATTAACGTGGCGTGTATTCGTTAAGAGTTCTATTTCAGCCTCGAGAGGAGCTCGGTATATAAATTCTACCGTGTCACTGCCTGCTGACAAATCTATCTCGATACCATCAAAGGTGATATTAGGATCTTCAGGGGTAAGAATTACCTCGTATTTATTGGAGGGAATATTTCTTAGTACTGCAAACCCAGAAGCGTCTGTTTCAAAGGTTTGACTAAAACAGCCATCCAATGTACGTACCGTCACAGTTGCCTTTCCGATTGGATAGCGACAAGCACCACCGGCAAAATGAATACTTAGGTCTACCAGGTCGTTATCTTTAAATTCGACCCCAGCCAGAGGTTCGTTTATATTTTCAATTACATAATTAATGGGACTAAACGGATGATCGTTTTTTGAAGGTCCAATTGTTACGGAGGTACCTGGTTCAAATTCAAGAGTGAACTCTCCGTTACTATCCGTGAATGTTTTTGGTATGGTTGAATTACCATTGACGAGGATTTCTACTTCCTGTTCAAAGCATTCTGTACCAGAAAACTTTACAAATCCTTCTACCGAAATTTGAGAATCATCTTCAAAGTCGACGTTATTTACCCCTGTATTACTGGTACTAAGGGTGGCATTTCGTAAAGAGGGGGTAAACGTGTGGAGTGCTTTAGTTGGAGTTACATCAAAGGTAGTTCCGGTATCATAAAAGATACCTTCAATTTCATAATTTCCTAAGGAATCAGTGATTGCGCTGGCGGGTAAGGTGGCATGTGTGGTAGAAAAAGACGCGCCTTCTATATTCAATTTTATTTTTTGGGAAGTAAGGTCAAATGCAAGATCACCAGTTCCTTCATCAAGACGCCAATAGCCGATCAAATTCTCGGTTTTACCACTTATAGTTCGGTCTTTATCTGTTTGGATTGAGGTGGTATCGCGGTGAATATCCCACAATCGTATTTCATCAATAAGCCCATCCCACCTGGCTAGTCCGGAAGTTGAATTAATATCTTCTCCAATCAGGAATGAAATGAATTCTTCGAGAGAACCATTTGTAGAAGCATCGGCCTCTATGTTTCCATCTACTAATAATTGTACACCTTTTGAAGTACTGTAAGTGAGAACCACATGGTACCACTGAGAAGTAATGAAGGTTGTTGTACCAGTTAATAATTGTTCACCGAAAGAGGTAGTTAGGGAGGCTGCAAATTTATCCCCAGAAGTATACAGAGCAAAGGGATATGACTCCCCGGATACATCCTGAAACTGTCCACCTCCCAACATGCGATCCGTTCCTGTCGAGCTCGGGTTAACCCACATTGAAAACGTAAAAGAGGTATCAATAAGACTATTTAGAGTACTAACTTCGCTGCTTACTGCGTCTAACTTATCATCGGAACCATCAAAGCTTAATGAACGCCCAACTACCGGACTCAAGCTAACCTCAACATCAGAAACAGGTCGCTTTTTTGAAGTTTCAATGGTTCCTGTTATTACTCCATTTGGATTCACAAATCCGGTAGTGTTTCCCAGTACACTTTCCCCGAAGTTATTTATGGCGGTGATAGTGTAGAAATAGAATACACCTGCTTTTACATTGCTATCAGTATAGGAAGTATCAGAAAAGGAGAGCCTTGCCAATAAGTTGCCATCACGAAATACATGATACCCCTTACCCGGGGCAGGAGACAAGCTTTCCAATTGCCATGTGATTTCTACTTTATCAGAGAAGTCTCCTTCCGAGGCACTTATATTTGGTGAAGAAGGTGAGTTAAGTTGTAATCCCCATAATCCAGTGCTGGTAGAATTATTAAGCCCTTTAGTACTAAGTACAAACGGTTCGCCAATTACAATACTAGAGTTGTATTCCCCGGATTTAATGGTTCCGGTTGCTCCATTTACGATGGTGGTTCTTCCTGTATTATAGGTTTGAGCGACCAACTCAAGGTGGCACGAACCTATCAATGATAGAAAAAGCATTATTCCGGGAAATAATTTGGTATTCATGACATCCTCAGAATTATGGTGACTACCTATCTGTTTTGTTTTCCGGTGAGGATGTTTCTTTCTCTTTTATGTTTGCCAGTTGGCTTTTTAATTCTTCATTTTCTTTGGCGAGTGCATCAACTTTTTCATTGAGTTGTTTTATTGCCAGAACTAACTCCAACGTTATAGCATCGAAATCCAGCTCTTTTACATTTTCAATGACAGTTCCATCGCTTAGAGTTTTGTTTTTACCGGAATCGGTTACTGCATGAGGTAACACTTTTTCGACTTCTTGAGCAATCAAACCGTGAGAAACGGGCGCGGCGTCCAGAAATCTAAACCGGTACGTCTTGGGAGATAATTTCAGAATGTTTTCCAAAGCCTCAAAGGAAGAGTATGGTCGTATGTCAGTCTTGATTCTACGATCACTAAATTGGTTTTCGAGGCCACATGAACCTAGACCTTGCCCGCATTTTATACCAAATCGGTCAATCCATATTGTCTCGTAACCATTATTAAAAAAGTTAATTACCCCATCGGAATGAGAGAATAACCCAGTGTCATTGTCATCTACGAATTTATAACCAGGCTGAACATTGTCATTTCCCCCTTCGCCTCCATGGCTTCCAATACCAAGTCTGGAACCACTATTATGAGTTGGTACTCTGGTAGCAATAAAGCCATCTACCGCATGTGTCTTTCCTCCAATTTCAACCCCTCCTTTATATTCACCTGCATAGTTTAAATGAAGCTGATCGGTTGTTTCGTCTCCAAGAATAGCAAGGTTTCTGGAGTCCCCGCCAAGTGTGTCCGCACCTCCTTGAATCCAGATATCATAATCAAACGTGTTTCCGCCTGATTGAATAGACGGTTTGTCAAATCGTGTGGCTCCTTCAAAAAGGGACATTCCATTTACCTGGAAATCCTCTTCAATATTTGTGGTTCCAATACCCACTTCTCCATTCGCGTTCACAAAAATCCCTTCATCATCACCGTCACCAGAAATCCAGTTGTCATCCAGTTTGATATTACTGGCAGATAGATGAAATTCACCATTGGAAATAACCAAATCTCCACCTTCTATCTGTAGCTTTGCTTCCGAATCAGGAGAGGTAGTTCCAATTCCTACAGCTCCGGTTGAAGGGAATACATTTTCACTGCCTACTACCGCCATAGAATAGGGACTTAGTGAAAGCGGGATTCTGGGGCCTAGTTCGAGTCCTCCATCAACAGCAATTCCTAAGTAATATTGACTGTTGAAGCCAATACCAGAGAGATCAGTAGCATCCCCAAGAAGTGCAGAATATACTCCATTCGTGATGGTCAAAGATTGATCTTCTTCCCAAATTTCGGCTCCACCTGTTTGATCTTCATATAATTTAAAAGTCAGTTGATAGGTGCCATCCGAAACGGCCATATTTTGGTCGTCTCTAAGTACTCCCTGAATATTGAGAGTAGGTGCCGTTTGGGCCAGAATTTCTGTTGCAGAAATAAATAGGAAAAGGGAAACAAAGATTAAACGTTTCATGATAATGTTCGTTTTTGATTAGTCGGGTTGGAGCTCGCTCTTATGTTCTATTGCGTATTTCAGCACACAGTTTTTACCGCTGATGCGAAGTTTTTTTGCGATGCTATATCTATGGTTTTCAATAGTTTTAGGTTTTGAACCTAGTTGCTCGGCTATTTCTGATGTGGAAAAACCATTCGCAATCCGTTCTAATACCTGCATCTGAGTTTTGCTTAATTTTGTATGATTAGTCATACCATAAGTAAGCCTTGATGACTGAAACTAGATATAGGGGTTAACCCTCATTTTTCATTAGAAAGCGAAAGGAGAAGGAGTACTAGATTTCATCTTTATGCTGAATAGCCCAGGAGAGTAGGGTGTTTTTCTTGGCTTCCAAATTGAGTTTTTGGGAGATATTCCTACGATGATTCTCCACCGTTTTAGGAGATATAAATAATTGGGAAGCAATTTCAGTAGTGGTTTTATTTTCTGAAATCAGCGTTAGAATGTTGTATTCACTTTCAGTGAGTAATTGCTCGTAATCCTTTTTTAAATGCCCAGACTGTTGTACTTCAGGTTTTGAAAGTGCTAGTGCGATAGTGGTAGCTACTTGTTCCTCATCAAAAGGTTTAAGTAAATAATTGAGTGGTTTTACCTCTTGTGCTCTTACCAAGTAGTTGTCATTTGCATTGGCAGTGATGAAAATAATATTGGTGCTAACGGACCGGATTATTTTTTGGCAAAGAGTGATACCATCTACTTTATCTTCCTCTAAGTTGATATCGCATAACATCAGGTGGGGTAAAAAGGAACGAGATTGATCAACCATCTCATCCGGTTCATTCACAATCAGAATCTCTGTAATTCCAATTCGTTTTAGAATCTTTTGAAGATCGCGGGCTATCACCATTTCATCCTCTAATATGAGCACGCGGATGTCAATCATGAGTTGCTTATAGGGATTTCAAATTTGTATGAAGTACCAACGGAAGAAGAGACTTCTTTACTTCCTTTAAGCTGACGAACCATATCTTCGATAAGTAATAGGCCTAAAGTGTCTTCCTTTTGCTCAGTTAGGTTAAAACCGGGGCCATTATCACTGATGATTAATTGAAGTACTCCATTTTTGATACTGCTTTTAATTTGAAGTACGCCATCTTTAGTCTCATTAAAAGCGTATTTGAATGCATTGCTGATTACTTCATGTACCGTTAACCCCAGTGGGATTGCGGTATTGGTGTCTATTTCACAAGGCTCTAATTCGTAGTTCGTTGTAACGGACTCTGATCTTTTCTGATAATTCTGTTCAATATGTTCAACCAGGTTTTTTAGGTATGCAGAAAGTTCTATTTCCTTGAGATCATCATGTTTGTATAAGATTTCATGGACAAGGCTCATACTTCTGATTCGGCCCTGACTCACTTTGATTGCGTCCAGCACCTGCTGATCATTAATTGTATCCTTTTGAAGATTTAACAGACTGTAGATAATCTGAAGATTATTTTTCACCCGATGATGAATTTCTTTTAAAAGCACTTCTTTCTCATCAAGATTCTTTTGAATAACCTGTTTTTGTTCTTCGATCTCTTTAGTTCTACTTGAAACCTGCTCTTCTAATTCCCGGTTTCTTGCCTCAAGCCGGTTGCCATTCCATTTTACTACCCCAATTAATATTCCAATAAATAATCCAAGCCCAAGAATAAAATACATGGCATAAGCTGCGGATGTTTGATACCACGGAGGAGTAATAGAAAAAGCAAAACTTGCGGTACCAGAGATATTCTCATACATATCCTTCGCCCGAACTTCGAATACATAAGTACCATGGCTAAGATTCGTATAGAACTTTTGAGATTCGTTATTCCATGGGCTCCATTGGTCATTATCTCCAATTAGCCTGAAGGAATACTCAGTAACCTCGGGGGCTGAAAAATGAGGAAGCCCATATTGGAAACGAAGTTCATTTTCGTCATGCTTTAACTCTGGGGTTTTAAAGCCAGGACTAGGATGTCCGCCATAAATCAGTGAATCATTTTTGGTGAGACTTACTTCATTGATGTATGTCTTTGCTTTGTGCGAATACTCTCTTTGCTTATCTCTGTCGAAACGATAAACCCCATTTGTAGTAGCTAACCAGGTTGTAAGGTCTTCGTCAAAAAAGAAGTCTTGAGTAGAACCTGAGGATATCTTTCGTAAAGGGAGATCATTCCATTCGTAAGAACCCTGATCAGTAGGTATAAGCATCCCATTTTCCGATGATCGAACAAACCAAACTCTATCCGGCGCTTTTTTAACTCTAAATACATCTTTCCCAGAACCGGTAAACAAGGGGCCAAAAGTAGAATCCGGAATTATTTCAGAAGAGGATTCATCAATCCTAAAAATACCTTTTGAAGTACCAATAGAAATATGATCATCAAGGAAAAAGGTGTTGGTATATTTGTCGGTTCTTTCAGGAAAACCAACCTCGCTGGGAAATCTGACAATATCCTGACTAGTTGAATTAAAGAAATCCTCGATTTTGGTGGCTCCTTGAAACTGGGAGCCTAACCATAAGTCTCCATTCGGCTTTTCAGCTATATAGTGCGTATTGGTTTCAATACCTGGGTGTGGAGGACTCAACTCCCATTTGTTATTATTATATCTAAGTGTTCTGAAATTCAACATAGCCCCAACAAATACAGCATTGGGATCGGTTTTAGAATGCTGCAGTTTTCGAACAACGAGGTTATTTAAAATTGGACTTATGACTCCATCTTTAAAAACAAAAAGTCCCTCTTGTGCCCCAATTAATAACCCATTCTCAGTACTAAGCAGAGTCCATATTTGAAACCGATTATCATTTATCCGCTCGAATTTGGCAGCTTCTAAGCCTTGTTGAGTAAGCTTAAATAATCCATTATAAGCGCCTACATACAATTCTCCATTATGCCTAGTAATTGACGATGAAGTGCTGGTTATGCCCTCATTGTTTTGAAACTTTGATAAAGCAGCTTCTATTTCTATTCGGGCTAGTCCTCCATCTAATACAGCCCAAAGTCCTCCGTGGTCATCTTCAAATAACTCCGTGGTTGGTTTCTCTTCAACCTGCATACGATTAACTAAATTTCCTTCTTGATCGATCAGGAATAATCCTTCTTGAATAGTAGCAATAGCAATATTTCCACTATTAAGTTTTACGGTCTTGTAAGCCATAGCTTTTTTTAAGAGCTCATTGATTTCATTATTAAAGAAAGAAAAAGAAGTGCCATCAAATTCAAAAAGGCCTTTAAAAAAAGTGGTAACTAGCATGTTACCATTATCCAGAGGAATAATATTGCCTACATTGTCTTGCGAGAAGATCTCACTATTAGGAATTAAAGAGAGAGAATCACCTTCCAGGTAAAACAAGCCATGGGGAAATTGCTGAACAATTACTTTCCCATTTATAACAAATCCATGTTGAAACCATCGATCATTTTTTATAATTGAAATGGCATTATTGTTATAGTGAAAGATGTATTTATTTGAACGAAAGTACACCCCATGTTCATTGATAAGGATATTCCAGACGTTATTGTAAGATTCAACAGAATCAGGTATTAGATGGGTAAGAGACCTCAAGACCATGTTTCCAATCGAATCTGAAACAACAACCCCAAAGTCATTTTGACCACCCCAGAAAAGATTTTCCTTCTCGTCCTTTACTAATGAGCGGATTAAGCCGCCATTCAGGGTAGAAGCTTTTTCCCAGCGATGGCCATCAAAACGGAAGACACCGTGATTGTTTGCAAAAAGCATACGCCCGGTAGAATCTTGGATCGCTGCCCAATTCTGGTTATGCCCTTCGTAGTCTTCTGGAGAGTAGTACGTATAAAAGGGCCTTCCAAGTTCGCTGAAATTCTGTGCGAAGATCGCATTGGAAAAGAGAATGACCTCTAGTATTAAAGAAAAGAGAATTGTTTTCCTAACCCTCATAGCTATAATTCGATATGGGGATAAGAAAGTAAAAAAGGGAAGGATATCAAATTCCTTCCCTTTTAGAATTCCAGAAGTGGAAAACTTTTTATCAGTTTTTCACTCTATTTATGAGAAACATAAATAGGTTTATCGTGTTTTACGGCCAGATCGGAAGCGTATTTGTAGATTTCTTGTAATTCATCATCTGTTGCATCTTCTGGTACGGTAATGGTTTGGTCTTCATCAAATCCAGCATCAGCAGTGCTACCAGGCTCAGCACAAGTAACAGTAATATGCATTGGAGTTACTATACTAAATGTTAGTGCTGAAACTAGTCCATTGAGAAAGCTAATTTTAGTTTCAACTTTTGCTACTCCATCTGTGCAAGTTTCGCTAGCATCAATAGGAGTTGGAGGTACTAATCCGTATACAAAGCCCATAGCCCATGGTTGGTCAATAACAACATTAGATGGAGTTTTGTCAGTCATTACAACAGCGTTATAACACCCCGTGAAGATAGTTACTAAGAGTAGTGCAGATATAATTCTAATATGCTTCATTATTCACATGATTTTGTTAAGGTTAAAGCGAAAAAGCTTCGTCCAGGGTAATTAATTAAAAGGACTTTTGAAATTATTTTTAAAAAACCTTTGTCAAGGCTTTACTAAGAAATGGCTCTTATGGGCACCCAAACTTCTTCTTCAGAATCGGGATGTTGAGTTCCTAAATATTTTTTTCCAAGCACTTCAAAGTGAGGGCGATGATCAATTTCAAATCCAGAAGTCGGAAGCCATTGTTCATGAATAAATCTAAGTGTTTGAACAAACTCAGTTACCGGACCTTTATGGATAAAAATGGCGTACAAGCCTTCTGGAATTTCTAATACCTCCATACCCGCTGGGATATGATCAACATCAGAAACTTCTACTGCCGCCCAATACTCAAACTCAATGAAGGGAGTAAAGCTTTTAAAAGAGTAAATACCATTATAAAGTTGAACTGAAAAATTGTCTTCTGATACCAGGTTCGGAATTTCCTTTCTTCTAGGCATGAATTGAGGCCAAAGCTTTGGTGCTGCGTAATTGGATAAAGAAGTATCAGATCTAAGGCCGATTAAAGTTTTTCCAGGAAAATGAGTTATCTCTTTTAGCATGTTATAAACTAGTACATCTGTTAATAAGTATCAGAAATTAGGACTAAACATTTAAGTAATTCATAATCATAATTTCATTGAAATAGCCGTATCTTCAGGGCTTGGAATTTTTCATTCACAATTAAACATGCATCAAGACTTAAGAAATATTGCCATTATCGCTCACGTAGATCATGGGAAAACTACATTAGTTGATCAAATACTAAAGCAGAGCGGAACTTTCAGGGAAAACCAGGAAGTAGAAGAGAGAGTAATGGATTCCGGCGACCTTGAGAAGGAACGTGGTATAACCATCAGTGCAAAAAATACCGCGGTTCATTGGGGTGATACTAAAATCAATATCGTAGATACTCCGGGTCACGCTGATTTTGGTGGAGAAGTAGAGCGGATTCTAAAAATGGTAAATGGAGTAATCCTTTTGGTAGATGCTGCCGAAGGCCCATTACCACAAACCAAGTTTGTGCTTCGTAAATCCCTAAGTCTTGGGTATAAGCCTATCGTCGTGATAAATAAGATAGACAGGAAGGATGCCCGGCCAGATGCTGTGCTGGATGAAATCTTTGACTTGTTTGTAATGCTTGATGCAACCAATGATCAACTCGATTTTCCGGTACTATATGCAGTGGCCAGAGATGGGATTGCAAAACTTGAGCTTGAAGACGAAGGGGAAAGCCTTGCACCATTGATGGATACCATTGTAGATCATGTTCCAGCCCCTTCTCAACCAGTTGAGGAAGAATTCAAAATGCTGGTGAGTAGTATTGACTGGAATGATTATGTAGGTAGAATTGCGATCGGTAGAATAGAACAGGGAACCATAAAGCTTAACCAGGAAGTGGTTTTAGTGAATGGAAAAGGCGATCAAAAGATGAAAGGTCGTGCTACCAAACTATTTACTTTTAACGGACTCCAGAGAGAACCTGTAGAAGAAGCTCGTGCTGGTGACATTGTTGCTCTTGCAGGTTACGATTCAGTGAATATTGGCGATACCTTAACGGCAATATCTGATCCAACACCTCTAGAGTATATTGATCTTGATAAACCAACTATTGCGATGTATTTCCGGGTAAACAATTCTCCTTTCGCAGGATTAGAAGGAGATTATGTTACTTCGAATCAGATCAAGGACCGTTTGGAAAAGGAAGTGCGTACCAACGTAGCGATGAGGTTGGAAGCGACTGATAGTCCTGATGTATTTAAGGTTTCAGGACGTGGGGAATTGCAGATGGCAATTCTTATTGAAACGATGAGACGAGAAGGATTCGAATTTGCAGTATCTCGACCAGAAGTCTTGATGCAGGAAATGGAAGGTGTTGTTCATGAGCCTGTCGAAGAAGTGGTCATTGATGTTCACACAGATTACAGTAACCGTGTGATCGATAACCTTCAAAAGAGAAAAGGGATCATGCAAGGTATGAGCCAGGAAGGAGAGAATAATAGAATTGAGTTTAGAGTTCCGTCGAGGGGATTGATAGGTTTTAGAGGGGAGATGCTAACCGAAACGCGAGGTACAGGAATAATGCACCAGCAGTTTGATGCGTATGAGCCTTTTGCAGGTGAGATACCAGGACGTACCAGAGGGGCACTAATCGCCTTGGAAAAAGGAGATGTAACGGGATACGCGTTAGAAGGTATTCAGGATCGAGGTCAGTTTTTTGTAGAGCCAGGAGATCCAACCTATATGGGAATGGTAGTAGGGTTAAATAACCGTACTGATGATATGGTTGTAAATGTAGCTAAGAAGAAAAACCTGACTAATCATCGTGCTACTCAAACTGCAGACTCAATTAAAATTTCTCAGGCAAAAAAAATGAGCCTCGAAGAATGCATAGAATTTATCGCTAATGACGAGCTACTTGAAGTGACTCCCAAAAGCTTAAGAGTAAGAAAAAAGTTTTTAGATCATAACGATCGTAAACGCGAAGAAAAGAAGAAAGCTACCATATAAAAAAAGCCCCGAAACCGGGGCTTTTTCTTGTCTGGGTCAGGTATGTTACCGTGTACTAAGCAATACCAGAAATTGGGGTACTGCAATTAGTTCCTTTGTTCTATTTATCTGCTTAAGAATCCTAATTTGAACTTGAATTTTGTCTTTGTCTTTGCTTCACCCTGACAAAAGGATACTAACCCAAGTGTCTCTCTAACTATCCTATTTTTTCTTAAACAGCTTTGGCATACCAACTGCTCCTCATTATCTATTACAACAGTTTGAAGTTTTACCAAAAAGTCACCCACTAATCTAGGTTTACCTTCTTCAGCTCCACAGCAGGAGCAGCTTCTAACTTCTACACTTTGCTCACATATTTGCATATTCATTTCTAAAACCCATTTGTTTGTCGAACCTTAATTGGCTGAAGCTAATTTATCAGGTTTGATTGGCGATCTTCCCGAATGTAGAGAGCGCGTAGGGGTAAATAAGTGCCTTAACGGTGTTAATTTGGTACTTTTTTAGAAAACTGTTTAGAAAATAAATAGTACATTCTTGTGGGTTATGAATTATGTAGGGATCCTGTAGGGTCTAAAAAAATAAAGTTAGAGATATGAGGAGAAATAGATTTGCACTAGTAAGCATTGCTCTGCTTTGCTTCTTTGTTCAAGAGATAAAAGCACAATCAACAAATGAACTAATCAACAGGCTCGAGCTAGAAGAAGATCCAAACGAGCTAGAGGTCATGTATATAACACTGATGAATCGTTATCTAGATAATGATTTGGATTCAGCTTACATATTTGCTCAAGGTTTTGTTGAATTTGCTGACGAGCTTAGAGATACAACACTGATGGTAGGGGCACACTACAATATGGGTCGATATTATGGATACAAAGGGGAAACTGTTAAGGCCATTGATGAATTTAAGATTGCACAAGTATTAGCTGACGCTACGTTTGGTACTTCAAATTCTGAATTAACATTGCAGGGAAGAATTGTAGGTATGATCGGCTACGTGTATTACACAAATGACCAGTTCGACACAGCTCTAGATTATTATAAACTTGCACGTACCTATTTCGAACCTTTAGGGGCCCAACGTCCACTTGCGATTACTATTAGTACTATCGGAAGTATTTATTATCAAAAAGAAGACCTGGAATCTGCGAAAAATTATTATAAACAATCGCTTAAAGTAAAAGAGGAACTTAAAGATTCTTTGTTGATGACTTCAGACATAAAAAATATTGCGATGATTTATCAGGAATGGGGGCAGTTGGATTCAGCTCGTATTTTTTTGGAGAGGGCACTGGAAATTGATGAAAAGGTAGGTTCCAGGAGAAAATTAATTGGAACTTATAGAGATCTTGCCAGGATGAATATTGATCTTGGTATTGGAGATACAGCATTAAATTATGCCAAAAATGCCGCTCTGCTTGCTGAAGAATATAAGTCGTACCGTGATCTTGAAAGAGCGTACGAAGTTCTTTACGAAGCTCACGATTTTCTAGGTAATAAGGGTGAAGCGTTAGCAAGCTATATCAAATTTCATGATTACAGGGATAGTGTAATCAATGAAGAGAGTAGAGCAACACTTATTGAAGTACAGGAAAAATACGAAGCAGAAAAAAGAGAGAAGGAAATTGCACTATTAGCTTCGAAAACAGAATTACAAAGAACCAGAATTATTTTGATATCTCTTCTTCTCGGTGGGGGGCTTCTTTTTGCGATTCTGTTCGCTTTAAGAGCACAGCATGTAAGAAAGAAAGAGGTAGAACTTAAAGAGAAAGATCGACTGCTTGCAGATTCGCAAAAGAGGTTAGCAGAAGAGGAACTGGAAAATGAAAAGCTGAGATTTGAGCAGGTACAAAAAGAGCTTACCGACTATGCACTCCATATTGTAGAAAAGAACGATTTCCTTGAGCAACTAAAGGAACAGATCTATGGTATTCGATTTGGTTCCGATCGAGATGAGATGAGGAGAGAGTTAACAAGAATGGAAATGAAGATTCTTCAAAACGTTTCGATTAACGAGCAAAGAATGGAACTTCAATCTAAAGTTGATCAAGTTTGTTCCGGTTTTTTTGATAACCTAAAAAATCAATTTCCTGATCTTACAGAAAAGGACAAGAGACTGGCAGCTTTAATCAGATTAAAACTTAGTGCTAAAGAAATAGCGGGTATTCTTAATATCGAACCTAAAAGTGTTGAGCAAAGTCGTTACAGGTTAAGAAAGAAACTAGAACTAGATCCTAAAGAAGATTTATTAGAAGTATTACTTGCCCTATAAAAAAAGCCCCGATTAAATCGAGGCTTTGGCTTGTCTTGGTCAGGTAGATTATTGTTTTACTAATACAACCCGATAGATTCGGATTGAGGATTAGTTCCTTTAGGAAAGAGAATAACCGGCTATCAACCAATTATTCACGGGTATTAGAATTATGTTAAGGGTAGACAAATTTGCTTCACAATTATAGCTAAAAGAATACTCTGAGATGGATTTGTAGATCATTTGTAGACCGAGCATTTTTTAAAACACATAAGGCTTTTGGAGGCTAAATCATATATTGATGTATACATTCGATCTACAAGTATGTCATGGGTATTAAAAATTTAGTTTTGGGTTTGGTATTAGTGTTGGTTTGCTGCGATGTCTACGCTCAGTATGGAAGGATGTCGAATTATGAACTAAGAAGCATTTTAGAAGACGAAGAAAGAGTCGAAGATTTTCATAGAGCATATGAGATTCTTATTTCAAGGTACATGCGTAGCGATATCGATTCGATGCTTTTTTTTGCAGAATCATTTCTTGAGTTTGCTAAGGGGCAAGAGGATTTAGAATTGCTAATTAGTGCCTACTATAATTTGGGTAGGCACTATGCGGTGAAAGGGGTACATGATGAAGCTATCGTAAATTTGATGGAAGCGTATAACCTCAAGTCGAGCTCCAATAACTCTAGTAGGATGGGACAAATTATTGGAATGATCGGGTATGTTTACTTTTATGATGAACAATATGAAGCTGCAACCGATTTCTATGAAGAAGCCCTCACGTATTTCGAAAAGGCTAATGCTCGTCAACCTAAGGCAATTGCAACGAGTACCCTGGGAAGTATCTATTTTCAAACTAAAGAATATGGTAAGGCTAAGCAGAAGTTTAAGGAGGCGCTAAAGATAAAAGAGGGTTTAAAGGATACCCTTTTAATGAGTACCGATATCATTAATCTGGCAATGGTCTATCAAAAGGAAGAAAAGCTCGATTCTGCATTAGTATATGCCTTGCAGTCCAGAGAATTTGATAAGAAAATGAACAACCTTATGGGCCTCACCGAGACATTAAGGCATTTATCGTCAATTAATCTTGAATTGGGGAATCATTCAAAAGCAGAAGAATATGCACTAGAATCTTATGAAATCGCAAAGGAAGTAGGCTCCTTAATTCTTATTCGAGATGGGTATAATCTACTATATACAGTGTTTAAAGAGGCTGGTAAATCTGAATTGGCGTTAGAAAATCACGAGCACTTCAAAATATATAGCGATAGTATCACAAACATGGATACCAGAGAGGAACTAGTTGAGGCTCAGGCTCGATACGATACTCAGAAAAAAGAACAAGAGATTCTTCTTTTAGAAGCCGAAAATAGAGAGGCCAGATTGAAGATGATATTATCGATTGTCATAGGTTCGGTCCTGTTGATAGGCATTTCCATAAGTTATAGGCAATCTTCTAAGCGGAAGGAAAAAGACAGGGAGCAAGAAATTCAAAGCATTCAAAAGGAGCTGGAAAGCTATGGGATGCTAATAAATGCTAAAGATGAGTTTTTGAATAGTGTGATTGAACGATTAACTAAAGTATCGAAAGTGCTTATCAACATTGAGTCGAAGAAAGAGCTTAATTCTTTGGTAAGTTCCTTACGACATACTACCAAAATTACTGGAGAGGAAGAGCACTTATTAAACAGAATAGACCAAGTAAATAGTGGCTTTTTCAGAAAATTAGATCAAAAAGGGAACTCACTTACCAAAGGGGATAAGCGGCTTGCTTCACTTGTTCAAATGGAATTATCGAATAAAGAAATTGGCAACATAATCGGGATAAATACAAGAAGTGTAGTTCAGGCAAGGTACCGTCTCAAGAAAAAGCTGGAATTACAAACAGAGGACGACCTGGTTTCATATTTGAAAGAACTGGCCTAGGTTAGAGTGCAATCCTTATAAAGAAATCGAAATTGGTATTGGAATCCCCTGATGTTGAATCGAGTAGATAGCTTTGTCTTAGCACAAAACTTATGGGCAAAACATTGAGCATGACATTATCCAAAATTAGTTCCCCACCGAAAGATCTACTGCGTTCTTCGAAGTCTGTTAAAAATAAATTGTGTTTCGCTATATCATAAAACATGTTTAATCTCACTCTCTTGAAATAGGTAAAATTGAAAAACCCCCAGTCGGGATATAACAAAGGGAGTTGATAGTTTATTGAAAAGCGAAATACTTCATCATTGTAGGGGTATGCATACCCACGAGCAAAATTAAATACATCGGAGTATTGGTAGGTATTACTTAGGTCTTCTTTTTGATATTCTCCCTCAATTAGGATTCCATGATTCAAACCGATTCCAGGTATATAAAGACCCATTTGAGCGTTAAAGCGCTCCGCTTCTATATCAGAAAGTGACTTCGAATAATACATCAATAAATACGGCCCTAAGCGGGGTTGAACATTTTGGTATGCTCTCCTTCTGATATTGTAGGAAACAAGATTTAGCTCTAATGAAGTAAGTTGCTCAGATGAGTTTTCTAAAGAAAAACGACTTCCTAGATGATAAGCGGCAAGGTTCCCTGTTATTGTTAATCCAGTCGAATAATTTCCTCGCTCCCAGACCAAAGGAATTGAAATCCCTGTGCTCACTTTATTTTGAGTGAAACTATCCAAAAAATAAGTTGAATCACTTTTAGAGAGGACTACTGTATTTCGGTCAGTGTTAAAAGCGGAAGCGTTAATTACAGGGAAATACCTGGCATATTGCGCAGAGACACCATATCTAAAAGCATCCTCGTTTTGGTTAAAACCACTGATTAGATTTGCATTAAAATCATTTAGAATGTTAGTAAATCCTATCCGTGCATATACTTCACTGGTACCTCCTGATATTCCCCAGTCATGCAGTTTTGTTCCTTTAAGAAACCCCTTATATGGCTTGGCTTCAAACTTGGTATCAGGGATTTTATCAAGAATATCTTCTTCATATTCTGCAAGATTAATATTAAATCGTTCCATATGAGATGGTGCGATAGGAGCAATAATTTTTTGCATAGATTTTTCTATTTCCAGAGAACTGAGTACGGATCCCATCTCGGTAAATTCACTGAACACAATCCGTGTACCTTCCGGAGAAATATCTGGCTGGTAAGCGCCAATTCTTGACGAAGTAAGCTGAGTAATGGTTTGTGACCCATCCAGATCAATGGAAAAAATATTATCAATACCTGTATAAGAGGCTGAGTAAACCACTCTATCCTTCCCTACTGCAATTTTTCCGATGGTATGTGTTGTCCAGGGAGAAAGTTGAGAAATCTGATCATTCGAAAGGTTGAATTTAAAAATAGCTAGTTGACTATTCTTTTTTCCAAGGTAAATAATGGCGCCATTATCAAAAGACCAGGATGGATAAGAAATGGTATGATCCTCCGGATTCGGAAGCACTTGTTCAATGGAACCATCATTTATATTTAGAATTACAATATTGGATTCCAGCTCTTCTGTATATCTAGCAGCGACAATTTTTGAGCCGTCAGGAGAAGCTTCTGGAGAGAAAAATTTCGTTTTTCGGGCAATAACTCGTTTCTCTCTAGTATTTAAATCGTAGGTAATAATCTTAGTGAAATTCCTAAGTCCCCATCTTGGATCACGTTCATATTCTGACCAGGAGAGAATCGAATTAGTAGAGGACAGAAAAGGAGATACTGAAGAGCCAACATCTGTAATTTTTTTCGTTTGCCCATTAGTTAGCTGATAGATTGCCCCTGTTTTTTTGTAGCTGGCACTCAAGTATACAATACTGCTTTCATCTATATATTGAGGGAAGCTGTTATTAGTAAATATTTTCTGTTTTGGTGTTAGACTTTGGTGATTAGTTAATTGAAGCTCATTTAATTCTTTATTCCACTGTTCTTTTAATTCTGAGTATGAGGCTTTGTACATACCAGGAGCGCGCATTCCTGTATGGATTTTCATAGCTCCAGAAAAAGGGTAAATAATAGTTCTGTATGATCCGGCATCTTTAAGAACTTTTTTCCAAACATCTGGTCCAAATTGATTTCTCCCATAGTTTATTATCGCAAACCCGAGTGGATAATGACTTGGAACCAGGTCTTTATAGGAACCATTGCGTGCCTTCATATAGGAGTAATCGATATCATTTAGGAGTAATGCTCTTTGTTCTTTGAAAAAGGAAGCATTCCTGCCTCTTCCGCCACTGCTGAGAACAGTTTCCGAGCTTACTGCATCTCCTTCGAAGTACCAGTCGGGAATAGCAAGGAACATAGAGCCAGCCCATCCACCCTGACCTTGTGTGATATGAAAAAACTTAGTTACCCATCTATTCGAGTTAGAAAACTGAAGCGCATGCCTATATTCATGTATGGCTAAACCATCTAACCAATCTACTGAGCCTAATACCTGATTATTTTGAAAAGGAGTCGCAAAAAACTCACTACGAAATGGAGAAAGGGAAACGTAACCGTTGCTAATAACTTGATTAGCCTGAAGTACTATATCAATTTTTTTTGAGTTTGAGCCAACAGTATGAAGCTGATGGGCATGTATATAGTTTATAAGATTAGCTATTCGATTTGCCTTTTCGTATTCACCATCCGGGTAGATAATTTTTACAGTTTGTGTATTTATTTGATTCCAGCTTAGAGATGGTGGATGCCCTCCAAACTGAATTTGTGAATAAGAATTGAACCAGGGGAAAATTAAAACACAAAGGAGGGTAGCTAAGAGTTTTAGAAATTGAGTCAAGGCGAAAAAATTATCTTATTGTAGAAGATAGTCTCTGTTGATTAAGAACTCAAAAGAGAGAGGGCTTATTAAACGAGTGAAATGAGAGAGGAGTGTATTTATTTTTGTTGAAAACCAGAAAAGAATAGTTTCCTTAAGAATGAAAACCTTTTCCCGTTGTTGTATTTATCTTGAAAGGCACTCATGCTCTTGATCTTTCTTTTACAACCCTGACACGCAAGCTTTGTTTCTCCATCGTGTTCAATCTCATTTAGCTCAACGATATACTGACCCACTTTTCGCATTTCCCCTTCTTGCGAATTACAGAAATCACAATTCCTTTTAGAATAAAATTCTTCTGGATCGTTGTTATCCTTCTTTTGTTTGGTCACTTAATACTCCTAATTGATACCCGTTCCAATAATAAGTGTTCAGGAGCACAAATCCAGTATTTGTATAGTTTTTGTAGACCAATTTTTAAAGCAAAGTAGAAATCAGTATTAGAAAAGAGGGGTAGGGAAAACCTCTTGTGAGATGTTTTTGAGTTAAACACCAAAAAAATTCACGCTATGAACATAACAAAATATATCGGCCTGATAACCTTATTAGTATTGAGCCTTAGTCAGGAACAGAGCTTTGCTTTCCAGCATGAGGAGGTATCTGTTGAATATAACTTTGCAGAAGACGCAGCCATCATCAGGGACAATTACGAAAGGAATGCTGACAAATTATCCCGTTTCAAAACCGGGCATATGGGACTCAGATTTTACCGCCACTATGGGGACGAAAAATACATTCCTCTTTTCCTGGAGGGGATAGAATTGGCAAATCAAAGTTTAAATACCATTTATAAAAGGGGGCTGGATGCAGAGACCATCAAAAAATACAGTGAAGAAAGTAATCGAAAATATTACAGCACTTCTACTACAAGGAAAAGGCTTCGAAGTCAAACACTAAGCGATTTCCCGGAATATCGATTTTATGCTACCAAGCTATTGCGCCATGTAGCTAGACTTGATGAGATTGGATTAAGGCATGAACACCATGATGAATTCATAGAAGCCTTGAAATCCTATGATTTTAAGAGGGTGTTTACCAACTATCGAATGATAAAAGCATGGGGAGCACAACTTGCAAACCAGGTTTATTGGCTAAAGCAACTCGGTATAGCAGATTACACACAGATTTTTCAAGAAGCGGTGAATCGGGTCTATCCTGAGGAAATGGATGGAAGGCTCAGCAAGCAGCAATTCGAAAACAAGCTCTACACGTTGACTCATATAGTTATAGCAGCTTCAGGATATTATCAAGTAGATGTGGCCTATGAAGATTTTCCCGAGATTACAGATTACTTCAGGAGAAATACCCTTTCCATTTTAGAAAGAGCAAAAGAGGATGTGGTCATTGAAGTAGGTATATCCTTATTACTTATAGGTAATGATTATCCGGAGATTGATGTGATTCGCCGCCACATAAGTAACAAAATTAATCGCGAGAAACGGATGATTCCATCTCCGTCTGGTAAAACAGATTTCGCCCTTGGGGAGCATCGAAATATAATAGGAGTACTACTGCTGGATTGGCAGGGAACCTACCAGCGCCCGCAAGTACAGGATTTGGGAATGTGGCAATCGAATATTCCGAAGACATTAAATGCTTATCGACTCCAAAGCCTTGGAGAATTGCAGCAATGAGTATTTGAGATGAACGGTACTCAAAAAAAGAAACTCATCGGCGAGGAACTAAGCTTGTCCTACGTACGCATACTTCGGAAGGCGGCGGTCTCAATGAGATGACTCCTCTCAAATGAAAATTACATACTGAATTAACCTTTTTTTCTCAGGTGGACCATACTTCTTAACTATCACTAAGAAGTAGTATGCAGGAAAGAGGAGTGCTGGTTGTGCTCCTCTTTTTTTTATAGGTGGTAGGGTAATCGTGCAGTCGACTGTTTTATAGATAAACAAGACCAACATCTAACAATGAAACGAACAATCACCTGCATACTTGCCATACTTTTCTTCCAGGAATTTGCTTCCGCTCAACTCCGGGTTAAAACAGGAGTTTATCAAGGCTACGAGTGGAATATTTTCAGAAACCCGGAAACACTCATACAATCAGAAGACACTCTGGGGAGAAGTGATTTATGGAGCAATTCAAACTACAATGAATTGTTCGCGAATACAGATTTTCTCAAGCGATGGGGGAGTACAAGGTTAAAGCTGAGTGGAGACCTAAGAGCTAATGTGTACCACCAGCAGAATAGTGCTCAGAAAGAATTTTATCGTGTTTATGCATCATTCAGAACCAAGTATGCATCCAGGAAGTATTTTGAGTTTTCTCCCAGTTTCTCAAGAAAAACACAGGCACCAATTGATCAAAGTGACCTCATTTTCAGGAGTCGCTTTTCCTATTCTCAGGTATTAGCTCCATTACATTTTGACTTCTATCTCAAAAAACAAAGATGGCTAAGATTTGAGGCCAGTTATCGATACAAGTCATACGATGCAACTGATAATGATAAAACACATTATCATGGATTTGAAGTCCAGGCCTTGTATTCGAAAAGATGGAAGGGGAGGGTGACGAGTGAGATCGAATTGTTTGCCGAATGGAATTCAAGAAATCAAACTGAATTAGAATTTGCCACTCAAACCAGTCCTGAAGAAATAAAGAAGAGGTCATTTGAGTCGTACACAGTTGGAAGTAACCTTAGCTTTCAATCGAAGAGTAAATCTTTCAAAATCGAATTTCCTGTTTCCTATAAAGTATTCAATGATTCACCGAGCGAGCGTCTCAACTATTCACAAGTTGTTGCCGGAACTAAACTCTCTTTTGACCTAGGAAAAGCCAGGGTGATTCAAAATTTCTCGGGGACCCTCAGAGATTTTACCACACTTACAGTAGCTGATGAGGAATTTCTGAATTATAAATTCATACGTAGCTCCACTACAGTAACTGTGCCTATTATGGATCGATTCAACTATATCGCAAAGGCTTCTTTAATAAGGAGATTGTCGAATAGAGCCACTATGAGTAGCAGTTCGTTCCGAGGATATTTCAGCTCATATATAGAGACAGGCATAAGCATAGGCCTGTGATTTCTAACCCAAAAGAAGACAAAAACACCTGTTTGAAAGCAGGTGTTTTTTATCTGATATTGTAGTTGTCGGGGAGTAGCTCAGGAATTCGATGTGTCCAACCCCAGAATCCATGTAAGGTATATTTCCCGGGCTCAGAATAGCTACCAATAAACTTATTAACCACGGCGGTTTGGTTGGGTATTTCAATCCAGGATATCTGGTCATAGTTACCGCTCATGCGAATCTTACTTTTTAGTAAATACCCTATCTCTTCGTTTATATATACCACCTTTATATAGTCATATTTTTTTGGTACGAAAAGCTCGATCCATTTGCTGTTTTTTGGAAACGTACTGAATTCTTGTTTTATGATTTCTTTAGTAAAGGCTTTATCACTGTAATCATGATGCCCTTCAAAATTATTCAAACTTTCTTTCTTTGCAGCAAAAATCTCAAACCCCTCTTCTTCATAAGAATTATTGTCTAAAGCATTTAAGAAGTGAACAAAAGAGCCTTCATAACTCCTTTTTCTTTCCCTTAGCCATGCTTGATGTTCTTGTTCTGAATCGGCTTTCATTTCTTCGAACTTCACATAAAAACTGGCATTAAAACTATCATTAGAAGAAACACTCTCATTCAGGTAGTATGTGATTTCATATCCAAGAGCCTTGTTAAGTATTTTTAAAGGTGCTTCGCCGTTCGCTATCAATTCAGAACCGGAGTTTTCGAAATCTAATACTTCAGGATTGAGAATCTCCATCTTGGATGAGTTATTAGTGTATCCAAAGAAGTGCTTCTTAAAAAGTTCCAGATTTCGTTTCCATTCCTTATTGCTCGCGCGAACCTGAATTTGACCCAGCTCAAAATCTTTTGGTTTAAGGCTCACATTAAAGGTCTGGTTTTCATCTACAGGGAATTCAATTTTAACTGCATGTTCTTTAAACCCTATAAAAGAGAAGACGATTGTTTGTTCCCCATTTGGGATTCCTGGTAGTGCATAGTTGCCATCCTTATCCGATATGGTGCCTATTGTAGTTTTATTAATAAAAATATGTGTTCCAGGTAAAGATTCTCCCGTGTCGGAATCGAGTATCTTTCCTCGAAGAACATTACTCTGAGCATTTACAACATCACACGCAATTATGACGATCAGGAAGAGCAAGAAAATTTTACAGGAATTCAGCATAGAGATTAATTCTTATAAACATACTTGTACGATGTTGAATAGTATTTATAAAATCAAATTATTTTATCCCATTCCATAAAAAGAAGCCTTTTCAGCAAAATAAGGTTCGAATATTTTTTTGAGAGGTTGATGGTCAGGGTGGGTTAGTTCGGAATCTTGTTCTATAAGATCTCTAGCTTTTTCTTTAGCCTGGGCAAGGATGAATTGATCGCCCACTATATCAGCTACTTTAAAATCAGGTAAGCCACTTTGTTTGGTTCCAAGAAAATCACCCGGACCTCGAAGCTTTAGGTCTGCTTCCGCAATTTTAAAACCATCATTGGTTTCTTCCATGGTTTTGAGTCGGAAGGCACCTGCTTTGCTCACTTTCACATCTGGCATGAGTATACAATAACTTTGCCGCTCACCCCGGCCAATCCTTCCTCTCAATTGATGAAGCTGAGAAAGCCCAAAACGTTCAGCATGTTCTATAATCATTACAGAAGCATTAGGTACATCAACCCCTACTTCAATCACAGTGGTTGAAACCAAAATCTGAAGTTTGTTAGCGATAAATGATTTCATGACCTCATCTTTTTCATCCGAACTCATTTGCCCATGCAAAAGCCCCACGTTGAAATCAGCAAACCTTGCTTTCAGTTTTTCATATCCCGCAGTCGCATCTTTTAAATCTAGTGCTTCGGATTCTTCAATCAATGGATAGATGACATATACCTGTCCGCCTGTATCAACTTCTGATTTCACAAAGGAATAGACATTTTCTCTTTTCTTCTCTCCACGAATAGCAGTCCTAACTGGTTTTCTGCCCGATGGGAGTCCTTTTATAATAGAGATATCCAGATCGGCATACACCGTCATTGCCAATGATCGCGGTATGGGAGTGGCACTCATTACTAATATATGAGGATGCTCTCCTTTATTTAATAGCTCTGCCCGTTGCTTTACTCCAAATCGGTGTTGCTCATCTATCACAGCCAAACCAAGCTTGTGAAACTTTACTTCTTTCTGGATAACCGCATGGGTACCAACTACAATTTGGCAGCTTCCTCTTTCAATATCCGTAAGTACATCTCGGCGTAATGCGGTCTTTTGACCTCCTACCAATAATCGAATATTAATATCCAAATCTTTTAACTGGCTTGATAAAGTCTGGAAATGTTGTTCGGCCAAAATTTCAGTAGGAGCTATGAACGTTGCCTGATAGCCATTATCCAATGCCATCAATAATGCCCCAATGGCAACAATTGTTTTACCGGCGCCTACATCTCCCTGGATAAGCCTGTTCATCTGCCTCCCTGATCGTACATCTTTTTTGATATCAGCCAGGGCAGATTTCTGACCATCTGTTAAATCGAAAGGGAGTAGCTCTTTAAAATAAGTAGAGGTATAATTTCCAAGATTGCTCAATACATGACCTCGTTCTCTTTCTTTTATAGTGTGATGGATTTTCTCCATACTCAATTCAAAAAGAAAGAGCTCTTCAAACTTAAACCGATCAAGGGCTTTTTTATGATCCGAATGGCTATTCGGGAAATGGATCATTTGAAAGGCTTCTTTACGAAGGGGGTGGTTCATCTCCTTAAGCATACTTTGCGGTAAAAACTCATTCAAAGTAGTTTCGCTTAACATGGACTGGATCCATTTTCTAATGAGTACACTGGTAATACGTGCTTTGCTTAGTTCTTTATTTCCCGGATAAATGGGAACAATTTTGGAAAAAGCCTCCAGGTCTCCTTCCTCAGCTAATTTGTCAACTTCGGGATGAGCCATGGTGATAGTTTTACCATATCTCTTTGCTTGTCCAAAAAAAGCTACAACCTCTCCTTCCTTAAATGCCTTTTTGAAATAAGAAGCCCCTCTGAACCAAACCCCTTTAACAACTCCTGTTCGGTCATAAATAGAAATCTCGAGTCGCTTCTTTCTGCCAAACCCAACTTCTTCTATAGAAGTGATTTTCCCGGTAACGGTAACCTCTTCATTTGCTCCTCTTAGTTGCTTGATTGGCTGCACATTCGTCCGGTCTAAATAGCGGTACGGGAAATAATACAATAAATCAGCGGCGGACCTAATGCCCGACTTAGATAAAGCCTCGAGCCTTTTTGTTGATAAACCGGGTAAAGTTGAAAGATTCAATTGATATAATGATATATATCTATAAAAAAATTATTGAGTAAATTTAGCTGCTTTTAGCACTAGTTTTCTAGAGATTAGGCAAGATTAAGGAATAAGTGGAATTATTGGTGATAAATTTTTTGCACAAAATTCTAAACATCCCGATATTTGCAAGCTCTCGATTTGATGGCAATAACCAAATTTTTGAACAGTGCCAACTATACAACAACTTATTAGAAAAGGTAGAAAAAGTAAGGTTCGGAAAACAACCGCTCCGGCAATGCAGAATTGTCCGCAGAAGCGTGGTGTTTGTACCCGGGTTTACACTACCACTCCGAAGAAGCCGAACTCAGCACTTCGTAAAGTAGCTCGTGTTCGTTTAACAAATGGAATTGAAGTTACCGCCTATATCCCTGGTGAGGGCCACAACCTGCAAGAGCATAGTATTGTTCTTATTCGTGGAGGAAGGGTAAAGGATTTACCGGGTGTTCGATACCACATCATTCGTGGTACACTTGATACTGCTGGTGTTGAGGGTAGAACACAGAGCCGAAGTTTATACGGTACTAAACGACCTAAAGGGTAACCATTAAGAATTTAAACTAGTCGAGCATGCGTAGAAGAAAAGCAGAAAAAAGAGACGTGCAACCAGATCCGATTTTTTCGGACAAAATGATTACCCGTTTTGTGAACAACCTGATGAAAGACGGGAAGAAAAATGTTGCTCGTAAAATTGTTTATCAGGCATTCGAACTGATCGAAGAAAGAACAGGAGAAACAGGTATTGATGTTTTCCGTTCTGCACTTCAGAATTCAACTCCAGTAGTTGAGGTTAAGTCTCGCCGAGTTGGTGGGGCTACTTACCAGGTGCCTGTTGAAGTGAGACAAGAGCGTGGTACTGCCTTAGGAATGAGGTGGTTAATCAAAGCGGCGCGATCAAGAAATGATAAATCAATGTCGCTTCGTCTTTCCAGAGAGCTTATCGATGCTTCTAAGAATGAAGGTGGAGCTGTTCGTAAGAAAGATGAGACTCACCGTATGGCTGAGGCAAACAAAGCATTCGCACATTTTAGATTTTAAAAAACACTATTCATCACAAACATGTCTGAAGTTAAAACTGCAATGGATCCTAAAGTTCTCGACACAATGCGCAAAACGCGTAACATCGGGATTATGGCGCACATTGATGCCGGTAAAACCACTGTTACCGAGCGTATCCTTTTCTATACTGGTAGAAGTCATAGAATTGGTGAAGTGCATGATGGCGCTGCTACTATGGACTGGATGGAGCAGGAGCAGGAGCGTGGTATTACTATCACTTCTGCAGCTACTCACTGTATTTGGAAAGATCACCGCATCAATATTATTGATACTCCTGGTCACGTGGACTTTACCGTAGAGGTAGAGCGTTCTCTTCGTGTATTAGACGGTGCAGTATTTGTACTTTGCTCTGTAGGTGCTGTTCAGCCTCAGTCTGAAACTGTATGGAGACAGGCTACCAAGTACATGGTTCCTTGTATGGCTTTCGTGAACAAGATGGATCGTACTGGAGCTGACTTCTATAATGTAGTATCTCAGCTTGATGAAAAATTGAATGCAAATCCTATTCCTATCCAAATTCCAATCGGAAGAGAGGAGAACTTTAAAGGAGTAGTTGATTTGATCACCATGCAAGGTATTGTTTGGGATGAAGCTTCTCTTGGAGCAAAATATGATGTAATTGACATCCCAGAAGATATGGTTGAAAGCGTGAACGACTACCGTGTTCAAATGCTTGAAGCTATTGCTGACCATGATGAGACCCTGATGGAAAAATACCTCATGGAAGAGGAGATTTCTGAAGAAGAAATTATTGATGCGATCAGAAAGGCAACTATTGCAAAAGACATTACTCCAGTAATGTGTGGTACTGCTCTTAAGAACAAAGGTGTTCAGGCAATGCTTGATCGCGTTCTTGATTTCATGCCTTCTCCACTTGATGTTGAAGCTGTTAAGGGTATCGATCCAAAAACCGAAGAAGAAGTTACAAGAGAGGCTGACCCAAATGGTCCTTTCTCTGCATTAGCTTTCAAGATCATGACGGATCCTTATGTAGGTAAGTTAACATTTGCTCGAGTGTACTCTGGTAAACTTGACAAAGGATCTTACATCTTAAACTCTTCTACTGGTAAGAAAGAGCGTGTTGGTCGTCTACTTGAGATGCATGCCAATGACAAGAAAGATGTAGAATTTGCCCAGGCAGGTGATATTGTAGCTGTCGTAGGTGTTAAAGAAGTGTACACTGGTGATACGTTCTGTGATCTGGACAGTCCAGTTATCCTTGAGCAAATCACTTTCCCAGAGCCGGTAATTAAGCTTGCTGTTGAGCCTAAGACAAAAGCTGACAGCGACAAGCTTTCAACTGGTCTTCAAAAACTAGCTGAAGAAGATCCGACATTTAAAGTTTCTACTGATGAAGAAACTGGTCAGACTACAATTGCTGGTATGGGTGAGCTTCACCTTGAGATCATTGTTGATCGATTGAAAAGAGAATTTAAAGTAGAAGCTAACGTAGGTGCTCCTCAGGTATCTTACCGTGAAACCATTTCTGCTAATGTTACTCATCGTGAGACTTACAAGAAGCAAACTGGTGGCCGTGGTAAGTTCGCTGATATCCAGTTTGAGATTGCTCCTATGGGGTACTTCGATAATTACGAAGGTAAGAAGGATCGTGTGAGTCAGCACGAAGGCTTCGTATTCATTAATGAAATTGTAGGTGGTAATATTCCTCGTGAATTTATCCCATCTGTTGAAAAAGGATTCCTTGCGGCTTTGGAAAATGGTATCCAGGCCAACTATGGAGTTCAAAATATTGGTGTAAGACTATTTGATGGTTCTTACCACGATGTTGACTCTGACCAGTTAAGCTTCGAATTAGCAGCAAAGTCTGGTTTCCGTGAGTCAGCAAAAAAAGCCAAGCCGGTAATGCTTGAGCCTGTAATGAAGGTAGAAGTAACCACTCCGGAAGAGTACATGGGTGATGTTATTGGTGACTTGAACAGTCGTCGTGGAATTATCCAGAGCATGAACTCTGATCCTAATGGCTCAGTAGTAAAAGCAAATGTTCCTCTTTCTGAGATGTTCGGATACTCTACTGACCTTCGATCTTTGACTCAAGGGCGTGCAGTATACTCTATGGAATTTGAAGAGTACACGCAGGTACCTGATAAGATTGCTCAGGAAATTATTGAAAGCCAGGCATAAGAAATTTAAACGATAAACTAGTTAGAATATGGCAAAAGAGACCTTTCAACGCACCAAGCCCCACGTGAATGTGGGCACCATTGGTCACGTAGATCACGGCAAGACGACCTTGACGGCGGCGATCACGACGGTAATGGCGAAGACTTATGGGGGAGAAGCCCAGGCCTTCGATCAGATTGACAACGCTCCGGAGGAAAGAGAGCGTGGGATTACCATTGCGACGGCGCACGTGGAGTATGAGTCTGAAGCACGTCACTACGCGCACGTAGACTGCCCGGGCCACGCCGACTATGTGAAGAACATGGTAACGGGTGCGGCTCAGATGGACGGTGCTATTTTAGTAGTAGCGGCTACCGATGGCCCGATGCCACAGACCCGCGAGCACATCTTGTTGGCTCGTCAGGTAGGGGTGCCTCAAATCGTAGTGTTCATGAACAAGGTAGACTTGGTGGACGACGAGGAGCTGCTTGAGTTGGTAGAACTGGAAGTACGTGAGCTGCTATCTAGCTATGAGTTTGATGGCGATGATATTCCTGTGATCCAGGGATCTGCGTTAGGTGCTCTTAACGGCGAAGCGCAGTGGGAAGAGAAGATTGTGGAGCTTATCCAGGCAGTGGATACCACCATCCCTACTCCAGAGCGTGATGTAGACAAGCCATTCCTAATGCCAGTAGAAGACGTGTTCTCAATCACTGGTCGTGGAACTGTGGCAACAGGCCGTATTGAGCGTGGAATCTTGAAGCTTAACGACGAGATCGAGATTGTAGGGATCGTTGAAGAGCCGTTAAAGAGTGTAGTGACTGGTATTGAGATGTTCCGTAGACTGCTTGACCAGGGTCAGGCGGGCGACAACGCGGGGATCCTGCTTCGAGGTATTGCCAAGGAAGACATCCAGCGTGGAATGGTGCTTTGTAAGCCAGGCTCAATTACTCCCCACAAGAAGTTTGAGTGTGAGGTGTACGTGTTGAGCAAAGACGAAGGTGGGCGTCACACGCCGTTCTTCAAGGGCTACCGTCCACAGTTTTATTTCCGTACCACGGATGTAACGGGAGCATGTGAGCTGCCGAGTGGCGTGGAGATGGTGATGCCTGGCGACAATGTGAAGTTGTCGGTAGAATTGATTCAGCCGGTGGCGATGGAAGAAGGGCTACGTTTTGCGATCCGTGAGGGTGGGCGAACCGTAGGAGCCGGTGTGGTAACTAAAATCTTAGATTAAGGAGTTCTGATCCGTGGCAACACAACAAAAAATCAGAATCAAGCTAAAGTCATACGATCATAATTTGATTGACAAATCAGCTGAGAAGATTATTCAGACTGTAAAATCAACTGGTGCTGTGGTTTCTGGTCCAATTCCATTACCAACAAGAAAAAGCATTATCACTGTAAATAAATCGGTGTTTGTTGATAAGAAGTCTCGTGAGCAGTTCGAATACAGAGCTCACAAAAGACTTATTGATATTCTGTCTACTGGTTCACAAACCGTAGATGCTCTAATGAAGCTGGAATTACCTTCTGGCGTTGACGTAGAAATTAAAGTTTAACGAAAGGATCAAGAACACAATGCGTGGTTTGATTGGAAAAAAAGTTGGGATGACAAGTGTCTTCGACGAAATCGGTCGCAGTATTCCTGTAACTGTTGTTGAAGTTCCAACCGCTGTTATTACCCAAATCAAAACAGAAGAAAAGGATGGCTACAATGCTGTTCAGGTTTCTAGTTTTGAACGAAAAGAAAAAAATATTTCAAAAGCTGTAAAAGGCCACCTTGCTAAAGCAGGAACTTCAGGAAAAGCGGTAGTAAAAGAATTCCGTGATTACCTACCAGAAGGACTTGTAGAAGGTAATGAGCTTAAGGTTGAAGACGTGTTTTCTGTAGGAGACATCGTTGATGTGGCCGGTACTTCAAAAGGTCGTGGATTCTCTGGGGTAATCAAGCGCCATAACTTTAGCGGAGTTGGGGATGAGACTCATGGTCAGCATAACCGACTAAGAGCTCCTGGTTCTATTGGTGGTGCTTCTGACCCTGCACGTGTATTCAAAGGAATGCGAATGGCAGGTCAACATGGTAATACTCGTGTGAAAGTAAAGAACCTGAGTGTTGCTAAGATTCTTCCAGAATCAAGCCTCATACTAGTTACAGGAAGTATTCCTGGTCCTAAAGGCAGCTACGTTGAAATCCTCAACAAATCAGCTGAGGCGTAAGAATGAAATTAGATATATATAAAATAGACGGAACCAAGGCGAGCAAAAAAGCAGATCTTAATGATGCAATCTTTGCTATTGAGCCTAATGAAGTTGTTATGTACGAAGACGTTCGTCGCCATATGGCTAATAAGCGTCAGGGTACTCACAGCACAAAAGAGCGTTCAGAAATTACTGGTAGTACAAAGAAATTATATCGACAAAAAGGTACTGGTAATGCTCGCCGTGGAAGCATCAAGTCTCCTCTTCTTAGAAAAGGGGGTACTGTATTTGGTCCTAAGCCTCGTGACTACAGCTTCAAGTTAAACAAGAAAGTCATTCGTTTAGCTAGAAAATCAGCGTTATCGGTGAAAGCTGCTAATGAAGCTATTACTATTGTAAAGGACTTCACTTTTGAAGCTCCAAAAACCAAGCAAGTAAATACAATGCTTGCGGCTTTCCAGGCAGAAGGGAAAAAAGTGCTTCTACTTACTGCTGAAAATGACAAGAACGTATACTTATCAGCTAGAAACATTCCTGGTGTAATGGTATTGGAAGCAAACATGCCTAATACATATCAGATCCTGAACGCTGATGTAATTATGATCCAGGAAAGTGCGATTGCTGTTCTTGAGAACTCAATCGAATCCAAGAATGAAGAGGTAGCAGCATGAGCATTTTAATCAGACCTGTTATTACTGAAAAATTGAGCCGTCTTTCTGAGACGGAAAATAAGTTCACTTTTGAAGTAGCAAAAAAAGCTACCAAGCCGGAAATCAAAGAGGCTATCGAGTCTCACTACCCTGGCGTTAAAGTAGCTAAAGTGAACACATTGATCATGCCTTCCAAGCCTAAAGGAAGATATACTCGTAGTGGTTTCCAGGCAGGTAGAACTGCTACATGGAAGAAGGCGATTGTGACAATTAAAGAAGGTGAAATCGATTTCTTTAGCGAAATCTAAGATTAGAGATACATGGCAACAAGGAAATTAAAACCTATTACTCCCGGTACCCGACACAGAATAGCTCCTGTGTTTGATGACGTTACTACTGATAAGCCGGTAAAATCTCTTACCGTTGGTATTGGTAAATCAGGTGGTCGTAACCATCACGGACGTAAAACTTCTCGTCATAGAGGAGGAGGACACAAGCGCCGTTACAGGGTAATCGATTTCAAAAGAAACAAATTTGATATCCCGGCTAAAGTTCAAACAATTGAGTACGATCCAAACCGTACTGCAAGAATTGCTCTTTTAGCTTATGCGGATGGTGAGAAAAGATACATTATCGCTCCTAATGGATTAAAAGTTGGTGATACTGTGATCTCTGGTTCGAAGGTATCTCCGGATTTAGGGAATGCTCTTGAATTAAGACATATGCCTCCTGGTACATTCATTCATAATATTGAGCTTGAACCAGGTCGTGGAGCGATTCTTTGCCGAAGCGCTGGGACTGTAGCTCAGTTGTTAGGTAAGCAAGAAAAGTATGTAAGTGTAAAGCTTCCATCTGGTGAAGTGAGATTAATCCTGGGACGTTGCATTGCAACTGTTGGTACTACCAGCAATCCGGATCATATGAACACTACCATTGGTAAGGCAGGAAGAAGCCGTTGGTTAGGTCGTCGTCCACAAACTCGTGGTGTTGCGATGAATCCGGTAGATCACCCAATGGGTGGTGGTGAAGGTAAAGCTTCTGGTGGACATCCACGTTCTCCATGGGGTCAAATGGCTAAAGGTAAAAAGACCCGAGACCGTAAGAAGCTATCGAATAAATACATCATCAGAAGAAGAAACGCTAAGAAATAAGAATAGAAAGTATGCCACGCTCATTAAAAAAAGGGCCTTTTGTTCATTACAAGCTTCAACGAAAAATTGATGAGGCTAATGAAAGCGGAAGCAAAAAAGTGATCAAAACCTGGTCTAGAAGTTCCCTGATAACTCCTGATTTTATCGGGCTAACACTAGCTGTACATAACGGCAAGCAGTTCATTCCGGTATTTGTAACAGAAAACATGGTAGGTCACAAACTTGGTGAATTTGCACCAACTCGAACTTTCCGTGGGCATCCAATGAAAAAAGCTAAATAAGGTAGAGTAAATGGATACTCCAGTATTTGAGGCAAGAGCCATACAACGACATTTAAGAAGAGCCCCTCGTAAAGTGAGGTTAGTAGCCGATGCTGTACGTGGTGCTCAGGTGGATAAAGCTTTGAAAAGGCTTGAATTCACTAAAAAAGGTTCAGCAGCTGAGGTAGCAAAAGTAATTAAGTCGGCTGCAGCAAACCTGAGAGATAAATTTCAGGAAGAGCGTTTTGATGATGAAGATTTATACATCAAAACCATCTATGTAAATGAAGGCGTAACCCTTAAGAGAATTCAACCTGCACCGCAGGGAAGGGCTCACCGCATAAACAAGCGTTCTTGCCATATCACTGTGGTGGTTGCAAAACGTGAAGTAGAAATGGCAAACGATTAAACGAGCAATACCTTGGGACAAAAAACAAATCCAATTGGTTTTAGACTAGGAATTATTCGCGGTTGGGATTCTAACTGGTACTCAGAAGACAACCAGCCTGCATTAGTGCTTGAAGACACTAAGCTTCGCGAATATCTACAAACCCGTTTAAGAAACGGTGGGCTTTCGAACGTAGTGATCGAGCGTACCCCGAAGAGAATCCTTCTTACTCTTAGAACAAGCCGTCCTGGTGTAATTATCGGGAAAGGTGGTGAGCAGATCGAATTACTCCGCGAAGAGTTAAAGAAAATCACAAGCAAAGAAGTACAAATTAATGTGAGTGAAATTAAGAGACCTGAGCTTGATGCAAGTTTGGTTGCTCAAAATATTGCTCAGCAACTTCAAGCTCGTGTTTCCTTTAGAAGAGCAATGAAAACCGCCATTGCTTCTGCCATGAGAATGGGAGCAAAAGGAATTAAAGTTTCATGCGCTGGTCGTCTTGGCGGTGCTGAGATGGCGAGAACAGAACAATACAAAGAAGGCCAGATTCCCCTTCATACACTTAGAGCAGATATTGATTATTCAGTTGCTACTTCTAATACCATTTATGGAGCTATTGGAGTAAGTGTTTGGATCTACAAAGGAGAGATTATTGGAGATGTTGACTTGACTCCTGGAGCTCAAAGTAAACAAGAAGCTGATTCTTCTCGAGGTAGAAGAGGCGGCGACAAAGGCGATCGCAGAAATAACAGACGCCGACGAAACAGAAACCGTGCGAACAATAACAACGGATAGGTAAGTAACGATGTTAGAACCAAAAAGAGTAAAACGACGTCGAGTACATCGCGATAAACTTAAAGGCAATTCCAACAGAGGTCATCTCATCAATTTTGGTGATTTTGCTTTAAAGGCATTGGAGCCTAAGTTCATCACTTCTCGACAAATTGAAGCATGTCGTATCGCAATCGCACGTTCTCTTCAACGTGATGGTCAGACATTCATCAGAATTTTTCCTGACCGACCAATGACCAGTAAGCCTGCTGAAACTCGAATGGGTAAAGGTAAGGGTGCTTTGGATCACTGGGTAGCTGTGGTAAAACCAGGCCGCATCATGTTTGAAATCGCCGGAGTATCTGAAGACAGGGCTCGCGAAGCGATGAGAAGAGCTGCTCACAAACTTCCAATCAAAACTAAATTCGTCGTTCGTAGAGACCTGAACGGATAAGGAGGAAGAAATGAAAGCACACGAATTAAGAGATTTATCAACTACAGAATTAGAAACCAGAGTAAAGGATGAGCAGTCTGCTCTTCAAAATCTTCGTTTTTCTAAATCTGTTACCGGGCAGCTCGAAAACCCTGCTCGTATTAAAAGTCACAGACGTGAGATTGCACGTTTGAAAACCATTTTGAACGAAAAAAGAAGTGCTGAGTAATCAGCAGGATTTTGACTATGGCAGAAAACGCACAGAATATTGAAAGAGCACAACGCCGTGAAAGAACCGGCCGGGTAGTAAGCGATAAGATGGAGAAAAGTATCACCATCGCTGTTGATCGTCAGGTGAAGCACCCTATTTATGGGAAATTCATCACAAAAACTACCAAGTACATGGCTCACGACGAAAACAACGAAGCAGGTATCGGTGATACTGTTCGAATCATGTCAACCCGCCCGCTTTCCAAAAGAAAGTCTTGGAGATTGGTTGAAATCGTTGAAAAAGCTAAATAAGTAAGAGGTTTAGAAAGCGATGGTTCAAACTCAAACAATTTTAAACACAGCTGACAACAGCGGAGCAAAAAAAATCATGTGTATCAAAGTTCTTGGTGATTCAAGAAGAAGATATGCCAGAGTAGGTGATATAATTTCTGCTTCAGTGAAAACTGCACTCCCGGGTGGTAATGTTAAAAAGGGTGATGTTGTTAAAGCTGTTATAGTGAGAACGAAAAAAGAATTCAGGCGAAAAGACGGAAGCTATATCCGTTTTGATGAAAACGCCGCAGTAGTTATTAACAAAGATCAGGAACCGGTAGGAACACGTATTTTTGGACCTGTAGCTCGCGAACTTCGTGAGAAGAGTTACATGAAGATTGTGTCCCTAGCTCCGGAAGTACTTTAAAAGGATTAGAGTAATGCCACGCAGGTTCAATACACAACGAAAATTACACGTTAAAAAAGGCGATACAGTTGCCCTAACTAAGGCGATTACCAGCTCAAAAGGTCAACCTTCTCGTGATAAGGGTTACCAGGCAAGAGTATTAATGGTTTTCCCGGATCAGGAAAGGGTACTTGTTGAAGGTGTTAACATCAGAACACACCACGAAAAGCCTTCTCAAGAAAATCAACAAGGTGGAAGAATCCATAAAGAAGCCCCTATTCACATTTCAAATGTGATGGTAGTGGATCCTTCAACTGGAGAGCCATCAAGAATTGGTCGCAAGCGACTTGAAGAAAACGGTAAAGGCCGTTGGGTTCGCTATGCAAAGACCAGTGGTGAAATCATAGACAAATAATTGTAGATAACAATGGCAGAAGCAAGACTATATACATTTTATAAAGAAGAGATTGCTCCTAAGCTTAAGGAAGAGTTTGCCTATGAGAATGTGATGGCTATTCCTAAGCTCCAGAAGATTGTGCTTAATGTGGGATCCGGAGAAGCGATTCAAGACAAGAAATCATTAGATACTATTGTTGCAAATATGGCTCTGATTACTGGCCAACAGCCAGTAACCACTAAAGCAAAAAAATCTATCTCTAACTTTAAGTTAAGAGAAGGAATGCCAATCGGATGTAAGGTGACTCTAAGAGGTCGTATCATGTACGAATTCCTTGATAGATTCATTAACCTGGCATTACCTAGAACTCGTGACTTTCAAGGTATTCCTGACAGGAGTTTTGACGGGCGTGGTAACTACACAATGGGTGTAAAAGAGCATACCATTTTCCCTGAAATTGATACTGATAAAGTTACAAAGCTGCATGGTATGGACATTACGTTTGTAACCACTGCAGAAACTGATGAAGAGTCTTTAGCATTGCTAAAACACTTCGGAATGCCATTTAAAAGAAGAAATTAATACGAAATTCCATTATGGCTAAAAAATCCTGGATAGCAAGAAACGAGAAAAGAAAAAGAACAGTAGAGAAATTCGCTGAAAAGCGGGCTGCTTTAAAAGAGGCTGGTGATTATGAAGCCTTACAAAAGCTCCCTAGAAATGCGAGCCCTACTCGTGTAAGAAACCGGTGCAGTATTACTGGCCGTAGTAGAGGATACATTGGGAGATATGGTATTTCTCGAATCAAGTTCCGTGAATTAGCTTCGGATGGAAAAATCCCTGGCGTAAGAAAAGCAAGTTGGTAAACTGAAATGAACGATCCGATAGCAGATTTTTTAACTCGAATTAGAAATGCGCAAACTGCAGGCCACAGAAAAGTGGATGTTCCTGCATCTAAATTAAAGCGCGCAATGGCTAAGATCCTTGTAGATAAAGGATACATCTCTAAGTTCATCGATATTGAAGATGGTAAGCAAGGCGTAATCAGGATGTTCCTGAAATATGATTCGTATGGTTTACCTGTAATCCGTGACCTTACAAGATTTTCTAAGCCTGGATTAAGAAAGTATAGCGGAGCGGCTGAAGTGCCACGCGCTCAAAACGGCCTTGGAGTGGTAATTCTATCTACTTCGAAAGGTGTAATGACTGATAAAGAAGCTCGCAAACTTAATGTTGGCGGCGAAGTACTTTGTACCGTTTATTAAAAAGAGTATTAAACTATGTCTCGTATAGGAAAATTACCCGTTGCCCTTCCCGATAAAGTTGAACTAAGCATTAGCGCTGACAACATTATCACTGTAAAAGGGGATAAAGGCGAAAACAGTCTTCAGGTTCATCCAAATATCACTGTTGAAAAAAGTGAAAACACTATAGTTGTAAAGAGAAGCTCTGAGCAAAAATCAGATCGTGCACTTCACGGTCTTTACCGTTCTCTTATCAATAATATGGTAGTTGGAGTTACCGAAGGGTACACTAAAAAACTAGAAATCATTGGCGTGGGTTTCAGAGCTGCTATGAGCGGTGATGTACTTGAACTAAACCTTGGTTATTCTCACCCGATCTTCTTCGTACCGCCTCAAGGGATTAAAATTGAAGTAGATACCAAATCCAGCAAAAACCCAATTCTTATCATTTCAGGTATCGATAAGGAGTTGGTTGGTCAGGTTTCTGCAAAGATTCGCTCATTCCGTAAGCCTGAACCATATAAAGGAAAAGGTATCCGGTATGTTGGTGAGCAGATTAGACGTAAAGCAGGTAAATCAGCGGCTAAATAAGGACTAAGAAATGAATAAGAATCAGAAAAAAACTGAACGCAGGAATAAAATCAGAGCTCGGATCCGTGCTACTGTAAAAGGTACTGCTGAAAGGCCACGGTTAAGCGTTTACAAAAGTAACAAGTTTACTTACCTGCAACTAATTGATGATGCAGCTGGAGTTACTCTTGCATCAAACAAAGCTGAAGCTGGTGTTGAAAAAGCAAAACAGGCTGGAACTGAACTGGCAAAAGCAGCTCAAGACAAAGGTATTAACACTATCGTATTTGATAGAGGCGGATACCAATATCATGGAATTATCAAAGCGGCTGCCGAAGGTGCCCGTGAAGGTGGATTAGACTTTTAAAAGAACTGGACTAAGTAATGCCTAAAGTAAGAAGAAAACAATCTATCCCAGCAGCAAACCTAAATTTAGAGGAGAAGCTGGTTCACGTTAACCGTGTAGCAAAAGTAGTAAAAGGTGGTCGTCGATTTAGCTTTAATGCCATTGTTGTAGTAGGAGATGGTAATGGAGTTGTAGGTCATGGTCTTGGTAAAGCGAACGAGGTTTCTGACGCTATCCAAAAAGGCTTTGACAACGCAAAAAAGAATTTGATCAGAATTCCACTTACTGCAAGTAAAAGCATCTACCATCCTGTGGTTGGAAAAGCAGGAGCAGGAAAAGTATTATTACGTCCGGCATCAGAAGGTACTGGTGTAATTGCTGGTGGTGCCGTAAAAAACTTGCTCGATGTAGCTGGTGTTCACAATATTCTTTCAAAGTCTCAAGGTTCTTCTAACCCTCATAACATGGTGAAGGCTGCATTTCAGGCATTAAAAGAATTAACTGACCCTGTAGAAGTAGCGCAGAGAAGAGGCGTTTCTCTTAATAAAGTATTCGAAGGTTAATACCGATAACATATTTGAACTATGGATTTAACTAATTTAAAAGCACCGGCTCCAAATAAGAAAAACTCGAAAAGAGTTGGGCGTGGTGAAGGTTCTGGTAAAGGACAGGAATCAGGTCGTGGTATGAATGGTCAAAAGTCCAGATCAGGTTATTCAAGAAGAGCCTGGTTCGAAGGTGGTCAGATGCCCCTACAACGACGTATTCCAAAATTCGGTTTTAAGAATCCGAACCGTGTTGAATACCGACCTATTAATCTTAGAACAATCAGCGAGTATATTGAAGCAGGGAAGCTTGAAGCTACTATTACTATAGTTGATTTAGTTGGAGCTGGTTTAGCTCATAACAAGGATCTTGTAAAAGTTCTTGGAACCGGAGAGTTCAAGGACAAAATCGAAATTGAAGTACATGCTGCCAGCAAAGCTGCTATTGAAAAAGTAGAAAAAGCAGGCGGAACCGTAACCATCATTAAATAATCGGAACTAGCGACGAATGAGTCTGATAGAAAATTTCCGCAACATCTTTAAAATCGAGGACCTGAAAAACAGGATTCTATACACAGTAGGAATCTTGATGGTCTACAGGGTAGGAAGTTATATCACGTTACCAGGAGTAGATCCTGGTGCACTTCTAGACTCTACTGGAAGTGGAGCAAACAGCCTTCTGGGCTTGTTTGATATGTTTGTGGGAGGGGCTTTCTCTCGTGCGGGTGTATTTGCGCTTGGTATTATGCCATACATTACCGCTTCTATCATCATTCAGTTAATGGGGGCTGTAGTACCTTATTTCCAAAAGCTTCAACGTGAAGGTGAAGAAGGGAGAAGGAAGATTACGCGTCTAACCCGATATGGTACAGTTGGTATTACCGCACTTCAGGCTGTTGCATTTTCTATAAACCTGATTGCGACAGCTCCTGGAGCAATTATTGTAAGTCCTGTGGCATTCACAATTACTTCCATTATTGTATTAACAGCAGGTACTGCATTTGTAATGTGGTTAGGTGAGCGAATTACTGATCGAGGGATTGGGAATGGTATTTCGCTAATTATCATGATTGGTATTATTGCAGTACTACCTGCAAACCTTATTAATGAGGTTACAACCAAGAGTAATGCAATTATCGTATTAATTGAGATTGCTGTGCTGGTCCTCATTATTGCAGCTGTAGTCTTACTTACTCAAGGAACCAGAAAGATTCCTGTACAGTATGCAAAGCGAGTGGTTGGAAGAAAAGTATATGGTGGAACGACTCAATATTTACCACTTCGTGTAAATGCAGCAGGTGTAATGCCTATTATTTTTGCACAGTCAATCATGTTCATTCCTAGCACAGTTGGATCGTTTTTCCCAGAGAATGAAACTGTCCAATTATTAACAGCATGGTCGGTTGACTACTCCGGTTTCTTATACTCGGTAGTATTCTTCTTTATCTGTGTGTTTTTCACATTTTTCTATACGGCTATCGCCATCAATCCAAAGGAAATGGCTGATACCATGAAAAGACAAGGTGGTTTTATTCCGGGTGTTCGCCCAGGTAAATCTACCGTAGAGTTCATTGATAATATTTTGACAAAAATTACCCTTCCGGGTTCACTATTTCTTTCTTTTGTAGCGATTCTTCCTGCAATCGTAATCAACTTTGGAGTTACTCCAGGATTTGCTCTCTTCTATGGGGGTACAAGTCTGTTGATTATAGTTGGTGTTGCGTTAGATACTCTGCAACAGATTGAGAGCCATTTGATGATGCGTCATTATGATGGTTTCATGAAAACAGGAAAGATCAAAGGGCGAAGCCGCAGGGCTTAACAATGATCTACCTTAAAAGTGAATCCGAAATCGACAAGATGCGTGAAAGCGCGCAACTTGTTTCCAGAACACTTGGCCAGGTTGGTAAGTACATTGAGCCAGGAGTTACCACTGGAAAGCTTGATCGGATTGCGGAGGATTATATAAAGGCAAATAATGCCAGGCCAGCTTTCAAAGGTTATGGCCCTAGTAATAATCCATTTCCAGGTACGCTTTGTATTTCAGTAAATGAAGAAGTTGTACATGGAATTCCGGGAGATCGCGTGCTTAACGAAGGAGATGTAGTCTCTGTTGACTGTGGAGTAGAAAAAGATGGTTACTTCGGTGATCACGCGTTTACTTTTGCGGTTGGAGATTGTGATGATGAGGTACTGAATTTATTGCGTACTACTCTTGAATCACTCTATCTCGGGATTGAGCATGCAGTACATGGTAATAGGATGGGAGATATAGGAAGTTCCATCCAGAGCCATTGCGAGAAAGAAGGGTTTGGAGTTGTAAAGGATTTAGTTGGGCACGGATTAGGAAAATCATTACATGAAGATCCATCAGTTCCCAATTACGGAAGAAAAGGAAAAGGGGAGCGCCTGCGTTCAGGTATGACCCTTGCGATTGAGCCCATGATAAATATGGGTTCGTGGAAAGTAAAAACGTTGAAAGATGGTTGGACGGTAGTAACGGCCGATGGTAAAGTTTCTGCTCACTTCGAACATGATATTGTAGTGAGGGAAGGAAGTGCTGAAATTCTCAGTACTTTTGACTATATTGCCGAGCTGTCGAAAAATCAAGATAATGTAATTCAATATGGCTAAACAAGAGCCGATCAAACAGGATGGTGAAATCTTAGAAGCACTTCCAAATGCACAATTCAGAGTGCAGCTGGAAAATGGGCATGAATTACTTGCTCATGTTTCTGGAAAGATGAGGATGTACTACATCAAAATTCTTCCCGGAGATAAAGTAGCTGTTGAGATGTCTCCTTACGATTTGAGTAAAGGACGAATTACCTATCGATACAAATAACTACTGTAGACATGAAAACAAGATCTTCGGTTAAAAAAAGAAGCTCAGACGACAAGATTGTAAGACGAAAAGGTCGTTTGTATGTAATCAATAAGAAAAACCCTCGCCACAAGCAGCGACAGGGATAATTGCATAAGTATATATGGCACGAATCGCAGGAATTGATTTACCAAAACAAAAAAGAGGGCTAATAGGCCTTACTTATATACATGGGATTGGGCGTTCTCAGTCTCATAATATTCTATCATCACTTGAGATTGATGAGAACATTAAAGTACAGGATTGGACTGATGAGCAAGTGAGTGCTATCCGTACGATGATTGATGAAGAATATAAAGTGGAAGGTGCTCTACGAAGTGAAGTGAATGGAAACATTCGTCGACTTATAGAGATCGGCAGTTATAGAGGAGTAAGGCATCGTAAAGGGCTTCCTGTTCGAGGTCAAAGAACTCAGACAAACGCGCGTACTCGTAAGGGTAAAAAGCGAACCGTTGCCAATAAGAAGAAAGCTACTAAGTAATTTTAATTGACAAGTAATTATGGCTAAGAAGCAAGCAAGCTCAGCTGCAGCAGCTAAAAGAAAAAAGAAAAAGCAGGTTAGTGATCCTAATGGGATGGCTTTTGTAAAGGCTACTTTCAATAATGTGATTGTTACCATTACAGATGCTAACGGAAATGTACTTTCCTGGTCTTCTGCTGGTAAAGAAGGATTTAAAGGCTCAAGAAAAAATACACCGTATGCAGCTCAGCTAAGTGCTGAAACTGCTGCCAGAGCTGCCCATGATATGGGGCTAAGAAAAGTGGAAGTATTTGTAAAAGGACCTGGTTCTGGTAGAGAAGCAGCTGTTCGGGCAATGGCAAATGTTGGATTAGAGATCTCTTCTATTGTAGACAAGACTCCAATCCCGCATAACGGATGTCGCCCACCAAAAAGAAGAAGAGTTTAATTAGTTATTGTAATAACACATGGCAAGATATAGAGGACCAAAACAGAAAAAGGCTAGAAGGTTTAAAGAACCAATTTTTGGAGCTAGTAAAGCTCTTGAAAGAAAGCCTTATGGCCCAGGTCAGCATGGCCGATCAAGATTCCAAAGAAAATCAGAATACGCTGTTCAACTAGAAGAAAAGCAAAAGGCAAAATACACATACGGACTTTTAGAGAAGCAATTCCGTAATCTGTATGAAGCAGCAAGTGCAAAGGATGGTGTAACTGGTGAGGTATTGCTTCAGTCTCTGGAATCAAGATTAGATAATACTGTATTCAGAATGGGATTCACGAAAACTCGTCGTCAGGCGAGACAGCTTGTTTCACATAAGCACATTGTAGTAAATGGTAGTACAGTGAATATTCCTTCATATGCAGTGAAGCCTGGTGATATTATTTCACTTCGTCCAAAATCAAGAAACCTTGAGTTGGTGCAGGATTCATTGAGCAGTGCTCCTCGCAATAAATACAAGTGGGTTGAAGTAGATGCTAAATCAACTTCCGGGAAATTCCTTTATGAGCCCACAATGGAAGAGATTCCAGAAAACATCAATGTTCAGCTTATTGTTGAGCTTTATTCTAAGTAATTTTAAAAGTTTACCGTATCACTATGAGTAACTATAGTATTCAAATGCCAGAAAGCCTCGATGTTGTTAAAGATGATGACAACTTCGGTACATTTGTTCTTCAACCACTAGAGAGAGGATTTGGTGTTACGATCGGAAATTCATTTCGAAGAGTACTTCTTTCTTCTCTTCCGGGTATTGCTATCAATGCTGTAAAAATTAATGGCGTTGATCATGAGTATTCCAGTATTAAAGGAGTAAAGGAAGATGTTTATGAAATCATCTTAAACTTCAAGCAAGTACGCTTCAAGCAAGTTGAGCAAAGCGGTGGAGTAATTCACATAAGCAAGAAAGGTAGTGGCACACTTACTGCAGGTGACATTGATAATGCTACTGCTGAGTACGAAGTACTAAACACTGACCATGTAATAGCTAATCTTGCTGATGATGCTGAGCTCGAGATCGAACTTCGTGTAGGTCGTGGAAGAGGATATGTTCCTGCAGAGGAAATTTCTTTTGATGAAGAAGATGTAAACCTTATTGCTATCGATGCAATCTATACTCCTATCAAGTCTGTAAAGTTCAATGTAGAGAACGTTCGTGTTGGGCAAAGAACTGACTACGAAAAGCTTGTAATGGATGTTGAAACTGATGGCTCAGTAAATGCTAAAGAAGCATTAACGCTTGCTGGTAAAATTCTTAAAGAGCACATTGAGAAGTTCATCACTGAGAAGATTGAAGAACCATTCACTCAGGAAGAGGAAGAAGTAGATGCTGAGAAGCAAAGAATTGCCAACCTACTCCGAACAAGTATTGAAGACTTGAACTTGAGTGTTCGTGCATACAACTGCTTGAAATCTGCAAACATCAATTCAATTGGTGAACTAGTTGCAAGAGATGAGCAAGACCTATTGAAATTCAGAAACTTTGGAAAGAAATCTCTTACCGAGCTGATTGAAGTAATTGAAGAAAAGAATCTTCAATTTGGTATGGATGTATCCAAGTATTTAGACTAAGAAAGGAAATTAAATCATGCGCCACAAAGTAAAAGGTAGAAAACTAAGCCGTACCGCTGCTCATAGAAGAGCAACGATGAGGGCATTAGCAACTGCTCTTGTTAGAGAGCACCGAATTGTTACTACCGTAGCTAAAGCGAAAGAACTTCGTAGATTTATTGAGCCATTAATAACGCGAGCTAAAGAAGATAATCACCTAAACAGGAAAGAAGTTTTTTCTAGTCTTCAGGATAAAGAAACAGTAAAAGCTTTATTTGCTGAAGTAGGTCCAAAGGCGAAAGATCGACCAGGTGGTTATACCCGGGTAATCAAAATCGGATTCAGGCAAGGCGATGGAGCCGAAATGGCTGTGATTGAGTTAGTAGATTTCAATGACATTCAGCCCGAAGGTAAAACTACCAAGAAAAAGAGAACTCGAAGAACTAAGAAATCGAATGCACCAGAGGCAGCTACTGAAGCAGCAACCGCTGAGGCTACAGAAACAGTTGTTGAAGAGGAAATAGAAGCTGTAGCAGCGGAAGAAGAGGTTGCTAGCGAAGAAAGTTCTGAAGAAGTAACTGCAGAAAATGAGTCTGTTGAAGAAGAAACTTCAGAAGCTGATACGGAAGAGGAAGGAGAAAAAAAGTAATCCTCTAAACCCTTTTAAAAAAGAAGTGCAACGATAGAGTTTCACTTCTTTTTTTATGCTCCAAAGTTTAGGGCAAAAAAAGTAGAAAAAAGTTCAGATAGTTATTGACATCTGATGGATTTATCCCGTATCTTTGGAATCTGTCTTGGAAATTATTTGATGTCTAAGGCATTGTTCCTTGAAATAATGTAGAAGCAAAAAACAGATTGTTTGTGCGAGCTTTATATAAGCTCTGAAATTCTTTTGAATGAGGAGAGCGTAGGGTCGGCTCACAGAGTATAAATTTTTATTACAATGG